>JAOAAK010000032.1 GCA_026418905.1 Bacteroidales bacterium
AGGACTTCGAAAGTGCGGTCTCCATCTTCACTTTCGTAGAGTCCGTAATAAATATTTTCGGCATTGTTGGCATAATACCACCTCTTATGCTCATGTGGAGATGGATAAGTTTGTTGTTTGATGACCAAGGGATTTTCAAAATGCTGTATGCAACGCACATGTCTAATGCGAATTGTCCTACCAGTGATGGGATTGGTGTATATGAGTCCTCCATCTTTTTCAGCATTTTTCAACATCTGTTCTAATGCTTTTTTATTATCGGAGATTCCTAGTTCATTTGCTAATTTACTTGCTTCATCCTCAAATATTTTTTTGATAGCTGGATCGACGATTTGCTTTATATCGAGGTTGCGATCAACAGGTTCGCGTTTGACAATCTGGTACTCAAAATAACCATTCCCATTTTCATCTCGTTTAAAAACTTTGATCTTCCCATAAAAAGTTTCTTTATGCAATTGCCCACGAACGGTATCACCGATCATATACTTGCCCTTATGAGGTCCTTTTCTGATTCGTTTCTTGGTAAAAAGGAAAATTTTATGCCGCACAGGATGCACTACAAGGGTTTCCTTCTCGATCTTATTTCTTATCTGATTCAGTATTGTTTCGTTTGGTATTCGCGCAGAACTGAGAAGTCTTTTTAGTTCATGTTCATATTGCATTAGCATTGTATAATTTTCATCTGTCTCGTTTGCTGCATGAGTAATTAGCTTTCCTATTTCTTTGCATTTGGCGTAAGCTTCTAATATTTTCTTGAGCTGAGGTGGACTAGGAATAAGAGATAAAACAAGAGCATCAATGGCATGATGAGTGTGTTTGGTCCGATCTTTTGGGGATTTCTCCACACGAAGCTTTAGAATTTTGGCAAAATCGGCAACCACGGAACCCTTTTGAACTCTTACATCGTCGAACACCGTTTTAAGATAATGGAATGCGTATTTACTAATAAGTTGGGTTTCAGTAAGTTGTGCGTTCACAAACTGGGAGGAAACTTCTTCCATTTCAAACCGACTTACTTTATTAGTCCAATAGTCCAATTCCATTTTCCAAAGATGTTTCTCAACAATACACTTGTTTTTTTCTTCGATGCTTCGGGCCCGTTTCGATTTGTTTTCCCAATATATGAGATGATGTCTGATTTCTTCAATCTTTTCTTTCCATGGTTTGATACGTTCAAGAATTTCGTCATGGTCCTTGCATTGAGCAGGGATGCGGTTTTTCTTTATATTTCGATTGTAATCTTTAAAGCATACAGTCTTGTTGGCCAGACTGTCATCAAACGAAAGGGAATAAGGTATGGTATGTTCTATGTCAATTTTATCTTCGGAAAAAAGCTGAGTTAAAGAAATAGGTCTTCCTGTGTAAATACATATGGCTTGTTGTTCGAGCCAAAGTCTATATTTCTCCAACACATTATCTTTTGCTTCTTTCAATTTATACCATAAAGATGGTCTAATTTTTTCAAAACTATTTTCTTTCCAAGAGAAATATGTAACTTCAGCATCTTTATTTTTGTCTTTCCGTGCTTGAGATTGTTTTTCATTAGGCTTATTCAAGCCAGTGAATTCCTCCCCTATGAGGGAAAAACACTGTTCGTACCACAGGCGAAATTTATCTATGTCGTCATCATTATGGGGATTAGCTTTCAGGTGTTGATTCTCATTGATTAATTCATAAATAGCATGAGAAAATTCTTTGTTTTCTTCTTCGCGACGTTCCTGCCAAATTTTATATGCTTTTCGACGGTTAGCATCATTGAGTTCGCGAGGCACCTCGACGACAACGCGAGTATTACGATCCAGTTGGTCAGTCTTAATGAGATAATTGACCAGTTGCCTGAGTTCTTGCAATACTCTCAGAGCCATAGGGTTCCGCCAATATCCTGTTTTGGGACTTTGCAAGTAACACTTAGCATCTGGACCGGGTTGAACAGCCGGATAAATCTCACCTTGCGAATGATGATACATCTTATTCAATTGTCTATCGCTGAGGTTGAAATGTATCCTCAGATATTCTTTGATTTTATCCGTCAAGTTCGGACGAGCAAAGAACTGATGAGACGAGGTTTTTGAATAATCGTAAAGCAACTTCCCTACCTTTACGACATAGTCATACTTGTTGTGATCATCTAAATTCTCCCATGTTTTTTCACCAAAATGCCTTTTGCAGTATTCTTCAACTTTTTCTCTTGCAAAAAAATCGACAGTACTGGTCTGAATACGGTGTGGATAATCCGATATTAAAGCATTGGCAATGTTGTAAACGTGAAGATCCTTCTGATAATCTCCGAGCAAATTGCTTATCTCCTTTAAAAGCAAATCTTCATTTTGTTGATTGTATTGTTTTCCTAGAACGTAAGGTATGTTAGCTAAGAGTACAGATCTGTCGTATTCCCATCCTTTGGTGAGAAAATAATTTATTTTTCTTATGGCTTTGAGGCTAAAAGAAGCATAACCATCCTCCAATTCATGGAACCACTTGAGATAATGTTTAATTTGCTCATCGTTGAATTGGAATTTTTCTCTAGCAATTCTTTTGATTTCATCTTCATCATCCAGTTGAAAGATGACATGCCAAAGATCTTCCCAGGTATAATAGTTCTTACTGGACTGATAAGTTACATAGGATGAATTTTGTTTTTTGAGCCGTTTGATTGGCTCATGATATATTTTGTGAGTTTGCCAATCCTCACCAATAATTTTGGTGAGATAATAAATTGAAGGACAACCTGGCACGTCTTTATTTACATCATAATTCAACGTTATTTCTGCCTTGAATTCATTTTCGATGATTTTCTTGACCTTTGCCAAAGACACTAAATTAGGTGTGATGAAAAGCTCATTGAAAATTTTTTCTTTGAGGTTCAAAGGCACGTCCACCCAAGAAGTACTATCAGTTTTATAACGAATGTTGTTGAGAACTTGCCAGGCTCTGAAAATTTCGAATTCTGGACGACTTTTAGGGCACCGAGGTTTGTTTTTTTCCAGTAAACATTTACCGACAAGTCCTTTTTGAGAACGTAGGGGTCGTTGCCAGAAAATCGTACATTTGGAAACATCAGTTGTGCCAAATATGTTCTTAAACTTCTCTTCCCATTCACCTTTAAATTGGAACTCGAAAATCTTCTCAACTTCTTTGACCAACATCTTGCGTGTGACAAAAGGATGCAGATCATTTCGTATCCGTTTATATTTCAGATCTTTAAATTCCTGATGATTTTTTTCAGCATTAAAATACAGATGTAAATTATCTTCTGCTTCAGCCAGCAATTGCCCAACAGTCTTTTCTGTATCTCCTTCAATTCCTAAACGTTTGAAAAGTTCTGATTTTTTTTCTTCCTCCGAACGAATTTTAAGATCCTCATCGGTTGCCTGGGCTGTTTTCTTACTGCTTTTAAAAGCACGGTGCTGTGCTATGTGATATAGAGCTCTACCTAGCATGTAACGATTTGAACTAATGCTAAAATCTAATTCATTTTCGACCAAAAATTTTCTTAGTTGATAAGGGCTTCTGAAATCTGGCTTACCGTCACCATTAAAATCTAACTTTATCCATTTGTCAAAAGCTTCGTCATCGACTGGAAAGGTTCGTTTGAGATTCCCTTTTTTATCGTACGTGCACCAGGAAACAATACTTTCTTGCTTAATGGGACAATAGTTTGCTGCATGAAGCTTTTTGAGAGTTTCCCACAATCGGTATTTTCTAGCTTGGTATAGCCTACGCATAGATCGATATTTAGTTCGTTCAGCTGCTAAAGAATATTCTACGTTTTTATTTTCGTCAACCCCTTTTTCAAAAACGATGACACCAAATTTTTCAAATTGCTCATGATTTTCTTTTTCATCGTTTCTGATTACCCATCCGATGGATGACTGGCCCAAATCTAGAGCAAAGGTTTTCATCTTACTAAAATTTTAACAAAATTAAGAAATAAAGCTTTTTAAAAAAAATTTTTTATAAATAGTTGTTGCTATTAAAAATTTTATTATATTTGCAACAGCGAATCACAATAAGGCTATAAGCCGAAGGATTCTTGCCCTTGCGCCTTGCGTGAGGGCTTTTTTATTTTACTTAAAATGTACCATCGTAAAACCATCCTCGTTTGCATCGGAAGGAAAAGAAATATCTAGGATGTCCTGATATTGTCGGAGATAATCGCGGATGGCTTTTTTCAAAATACCGTAACCTTTTCCATGTATAATTTGAAGAAATGGGACACGGTTAAGAAGAGCCCTATCAATTTTTCGGTCAACTTCCTGGAGAGCTTCTTCAACACGCATGCCTCTTACATCGACCTGTGTATCGATAAATGCAACGACATGAGAAGTAGATGTTACCGACGATCTTCTAACGTTGGGTTCGTCGATCTTTTCAAGTTCTTTGATGGAAACTTCCATGATAAAACCGTTCATTTCGACATGAGCGACGTTCTTTTCAATGGAAATGATTTCACCTCTGTGTTGGGTTTCTTTGATTCTGACACGATCACCTGGATGGAATTCTATTTGAAGGAGTTGTTCTTGCTCAAGAGGTCGTAGTGGTTCGTGAACGAGCTGCATGGGAGGTTTTTCAAACAATCGAGACTTTTCCTGCTCAAAATTTTTTCGAATAGATTTTGTTTTCTCTTTGTTGAGGGCATTTTCTTTAACTTCTCGAATGGTCCTTTCTATTAGCCTTTGAGCATTGGCCAATAAGCGCTGAGCTTCACGTTCGGCTTGATGGATAATCAGCTCTTTTCTTTCTTGCAACTTTCTGTTCAATTCCTGATACTCTTTGATTAAATCGGCGACCATTTGTTCAGCTACTTCTATTTGTTTTTTTCGTTGTTCAAGATCTTTTTGCCATGCAATAAGCTGCTGAAACATGTCGGTGTAAACATCTTGCTGAGGATTCGTTTTACTTCTAGCTAACTGAATTATTTCGGTGGGAAACTCAATTTTTGATGCAATTTCGAGACCATAAGATGAGCCGGGAAGCCCAATAAAAAACTCATAAGTAGGCTCCAGTTTTTCATGATCGAAAAGCATGGTCGCATTGATAGCACCTTGCTGGCTTGATGCCCACATTTTAAGATGTTCGAAATGAGTTGTTACTATGATAAGTGGATCTTTTTTAAGTAAGATTTCCAGGTATGCTTCAGCCAGCTTAGCTCCAATTTCTGGCTCGGTTCCCGTAGCTACCTCATCAATAAGAACGAGAGTGTCCTGATCGGAATGCTCATAAATTTCCTTCATTCTAATCAAACGTGACGTAAACGTACTAAGATCGTTTTCAATGGATTGGCGATCACCTATATCGACAAGTATTTGACTGAACAAAGGAAATTGGCTATCTCCATCACAAGGAACAAGCAATCCGCATTGAAGCATCAGTTGTAGGAGTCCGACCGTTTTGATAACGACCGATTTTCCCCCAGCATTAGGACCACTGATCACAAGAAGTTTGTAATTCTCACCTAAGGTCAACGTAAGAGGAACTATAGTTTTGCCTTTTTGTTTTAAAACCATTTCAAGCAGAGGATGTCGAGCATTTTTGATCGAAAGTATTTTTTCATGCGAAATTTGCGGAAGCACAGCCTTTTGCTCAAAAGCCATGCGTGCAGCGGCAAAAAAGAAATCGATCCATGAGATATCGAGAATAAGAGTCTCTAAAGCACTCCTTTCCTTCCTTACGTACGAAGTTAGTTCGGAAAGTATTTTGATCATTTCTTTTCTTTCTTCACTTTCTAACATCTGAAGTTGATTATTCAATTGATAGATTGCCTGCGGCTCGACAAAAAGTGTCTGGCCAGTAGCGGAAACATCTATGACTATACTTCGGGTGAGAGACTTTTTGTGAGGTGGAACAGGAATCACCATCCTGCCTTTTCGAAGAGTCGGTTGGACGTTCTCCTCGATGATTTGACGGTCCTTCCAATATTTGAGAACTTCAAATAGTTTTTTTTCTATGTTTGAAACGAGATTGGCTTTTTGCTGACGAATGTGTTGAAGTTGAGTACTTGCCTTGTCTAAAATTTCTCCTTTCTCGTTTAAATGCCTGCCAATAATGTCCTGAAGATGAAAAGGTATCTTGTTCGGACTGAGCCATTGCTTAAAATTCTCACATTGATGTTTTTTAATCCACTCTAGGACGTCGCGATAAAAAATGAGGTGTTCGATTAAATTTAAAAAAGTTTCACCTTCCCAATAATGCAGTAAATCTTCAAGCTTTTGCAATTCGCCACTAAGGTCACTTCCATGAAAAGCCGGGAGTTGAAAACCTTTCGTGAGAATTTGATTTATTTCGTCTACGATCTTGAGTCGCCTCAGAAGTATTTTTTCCTCCGCGATAAGTTGCAATTCTTCAATATGGTTAATTCCGTATGGAGTACTTAAGTAAAATTTCAGACGATCTTTGATTTGATCAAAATGCAACAAGTTTTCCGTTTCTTTTACATTAAGCATAATTTCATCTTTTAGATGGCTCCCATATAGCTTTATCTATTCTTTCGAACATCCAACGAAAACAACCGGTTACTAAAGCCAGGTTCATGGTCAAAAAATGAGTTATTAGCCTCAAGACATATACATAAATACCAAATTTGTTGAGTATCCAATCTAAAATTGGAATTATTATGATAAAAATAAAGACAGCAAGAAAGAACCTGTAAAATAACTGATGAGAAAGCAAAAGCGTGAGAATAAACCATGCCACCAAAAAGAAAGGAACTAGCCAACGCAGTACTTTATGGCAAATAAAAAACAGTGAAGCTTTCTTCCAAGGAGTTAAAATCCACCGCCAGAAGATTCGCAAGTTTTGAAAATTGCCTGTTGCAATTCTATCCTTACGCCTAAATTCTTCTTTCAAATGCAGAGGTAGTTTCTGATTTGCTTTAGCTTCAGGATCGATGATTACTCGAAATCCTCTCTCTATAACTCGCAACGTGATATAAAAATCATCCACCATTAGGTAAGGAGGAACTTCAGGAAAAAGTTCTTTGCGAATTGCAAATAAAGCTCCGTAAACTCCCATGACATATCCACCTGCCAGGCCTTCGTAATATTTGAGTTTCATTTCATTGTCCATGTAAAATTGTTCCTGTCGAACGATGCCTGCATTGACCTGAATGGGATTGAGCAATACACCACCTACTATGCCAATGGAAGGATCTGAAAACCACCTTACAAGATGCGAGATAGTATCTGGAAATAGCATCGCTTTAGCATCGGACGATATAATGATCTGACCATGAGCCTGACGAACGAGATCGTTGATCACCGAGATTTTACCTCGTCTTTCTTTAAAAAGAAAAACACGTAAATGAGGATCACGCTTTGCCCACGATGTTAATATTTCCGTAGTTCTATCGGTTGATCCATCCGAACCAATCAAAACTTCCATTTTATCTGCTGGATAATCAGATGCAAAAATCGATCTTAGTTTCTCATCCAACACATTTTCCTCATTATACACAGACATCACGAGAGATACAAAAGGCATGTTGTTCGATTCTTCTCTTTTAGCAATCAAATACTTTTTTCTGTAAACCCATTTCATGAAAGATGGATAGAGTAAATAAGGTATCAAAATGAGGCCAAGAAGCAACCACCACAAAACTTCCATCATTTCGTTAGTATTTGGCTATAGGCTTTTTCCAAATCTTGAACAAGAGCATGAATCGAAAAATTTGACTTGATGAAGGAACGAGCCTGAATTTGAATTTGCTTGTGTAATTCATCGTCAGACAATAAACGTACGATATAATCGGCCATTTGTTGCGGATCCTGGCTAATGAGAATATGTTTTTCATTTTCGACAGGTATGCCTTCTGCAGCAATAGGTGTAGCAACAACGGCCTTTCCATGAGCCATGGCTTCGATAATCTTCACACGAATTCCACTACCAGCAAAGAGAGGAACCACCATCACACCATGCTCTTGCATAAAAACACTCGCATTTTCAATTTCTCCTACACAACGAATACCCCACTTCATTAATTCATCTTTTAGACCTTCTCGAGGATTTCTACCAGCAACCCAAAACTCACACCCGGGTAATTTCTCTTTGATCAAAGGAAAAACCTTATCTGCAAACCACCTCAATCCTTCCAAATTGGGTATCCAATCCAAAGCTCCTAAAAAGAATATATCTTTCTTTATGTCGGTTTTAATAAGAATAGATTCAACATCAATACCATAAGGAACTACTTGCATAGGCTTGTTGTTACCTGCTTTTCTAAAAAAATGCGCATCTTCTTCTGAAATAGGAATAAGCAAATCATATTGATTAATCACCTTTTTTTCATACTCTTCTAGACGATGAGCAAAACGTTTGAAATATATTTTTTTAAACACATTTTTTTCCTGCAAAGCTAGCCTTCTCCAAATAAGATGTTCGATGTTATGAGGGCGGAAAACGATTTTCGACGAACACGCTTTCCGAATGACCCCCACGTATGCAATACCGTACAGTCCTTCTATTTGAATAATATCATATTTTTTACTCCGAAGCAGATCTTCAAGTTTTTTAGCAAAAACCGGATGAGTAAATCTTTCGACAGAATAAGGTAAAGATGAAAAAAAATAATTTCTCATAAGAGGCCATACACGAATAGAAGTATCAACATTCACCAAAAACCATTGAAAAGTACTTAAGATTTCAGCGGGAAATTCCTCCATTCGAACATGATGTTTAGGGGTATTCATACATAAAAAGTCGACGACGTGACCTTGTTTTGAGAGACCTAGAGCAAGATCCAAAGTTGCTCTAGCACCACCATCTTTGGGTGGGTAAGGAACCTTGGTCGTTAACATCAAAATGTTCATTCTATTCAAATTCTTCACACAAAAATACTGAAAAACAACGAGGAATACGGACCAGCAATTTTTTAAGCTTGCAAACTTTTTTATTTTTGCAAAAAAAAATGAAATCAATCAGTTTAGTTTTTTTGATGGTTTTCTTCGTTTTTTGCTTTTCCCAAAACGATATACCCGATGTAATTATTCAAACTTCATACGGAGAAATCAAAATTAAATTATACGACAAAACACCCAAGCATCGAGAAAATTTTCTAAAACTAGCTCGCGAAGGTTATTACAATGGAACATTGTTCCATAGAGTCATTCCTGGTTTTATGATTCAAGGCGGAGATCCCGAAAGCAAAAATGCCCCAGAAGGAAAGAGACTTGGGAATGGTGGTCCGGGCTACACTATTCCATTTGAATATGTTCCGGAGTTTTTTCATAAACGTGGTGCTGTGGCAGCTGCTCGCCTCCCCGACGACATCAATCCAGAGCGAGAAAGTAGTGGATCTCAATTCTATATCGTGCAAGGAAGAACTTTTACCGACGAAGAACTCAATAAAATTGAAAAGAAAATAGGTCGTACTATCCCTCCCAATCAACGTGAAGTCTATAAAACCATCGGAGGTGCTCCACACTTGGACGGTTCCTATACTGTATTTGGCGAAGTCATTGCTGGAATGGATGTAGTCGACAAAATTGCCCAATTACCTCGAGATAAATACGATCGACCCTTAACCAACGTTCCGATGAAAGTCATCGCTATCGAAAAAAAATAAAACCCCATGGACATCGAAACTGGTACATTACTAAAAAAAATTGAATCTTTTGTTCCTTCGAACGAACAAGATCTCGAACAATTTAAGAGCGAATATTTGGGCAAGAAAGGCATTGTCCAGCAGTTACTCGATAGCATCAAAACCCTCCCTCCAGAACAAAAGAAAGAAGTTGGAAAGATAGCCAATCAACTCAAAGAGGCTGTTTTAACGAAATACCAAACATATAAAGAAAAATTTAAATACGAAAAGCAAATCCATAAGCCAGACGATCTAACTAGACCTACAGCCCCATTGATGGGTGGTTATCACCCCATCACTTTAGTGATGTTTAAAATCATTGACGTTTTTCGTCAAATGGGTTTTGCCGTTGCAGAAGGACCAGAAGTCGAAGATGATTGGCATAACTTTTCAGCACTGAATTTTCCACCAGATCACCCTGCGCGTGAAATGCAAGACACGTTTTTCATAAACCAATCCAAAGGGATTTTGCTTCGCACACATACAAGTTCAGTTCAAATTCGAGTCATGGAGGCAACCCGGCCCCCATTGCGATATATATTCCCAGGCAGAGTCTATCGTAACGAAGCCATATCTGCTCGTTCTCACTGCTTTTTTCACCAAATAGAAGGTTTGTATGTAGATCATCAAGTATCTTTTGCTGATTTAAAAGCAACTTTACTTCATTTTGCTCGTAGCATTTTCTCCCCCGAGACTCAGATACGTTTTCGTCCTTCCTTTTTTCCTTTCACTGAACCATCGGCCGAAATGGATATATCTTGTAACCTTTGTCAAGGTTCTGGATGTTCGTTTTGCAAATACACAGGCTGGGTAGAAATTTTAGGTTGTGGGATGGTGGATCCCGAAGTTTTAAAAAATTGCAATATTTCTCCCGACGAGTTCACAGGCTTTGCTTTCGGACTTGGTGTCGAACGAATCACCAACCTGCTTTTCGGTGTCAACGATATTAGACTCTTTTCTCAAAATGACATGAGGTTTCTGCAAAACTTCATTTCCGGAAAACTTGTCTTTTAAATCTTGCGTTCTTTTATAAAGGACCAAAGTAATCTACCAGCCTTCAAGTGATACATAAAGAATGCAGCTTCAAAAGCAAGACTAAGAACTGAAATGCTAATTCCAACAAATATTTCATTTAACCCCCATAGAAGCAATTCTTTTCCAATAAGTCCCATGACGCCAAAAAAAACAACAATAATTCCAATCCACTTGAAAAAAGAATAAGTTCGAGCATATTTTCCAGAGAGCCAAACCATCATCAAAGCAGAAAATGCCTGCGTAGACAAACTGGCCAACGCAGCTCCCAACACATCAAAATGTGGAATTAACCACATGTTCAATAAAACATTGAGAACAAGCGCCGCAAATGTCACTATATTCAGCCAATACAGGCGACCAGCAGCCGTGAGGTATGTACCAAAAATATAAATTAAAGCCACGAAAAAGAAATCGCCCATAAGGATAGGCAACAAAGAACTAGCTAATGACACATCATGATGATACAGCCAATCAATAGCCTGGGATGGCCAAAGAGCGGACAAGATCCATATAAACGCCGCAAACGACACCAATATAAACGTGCTGCTTTTTAAAACTTCACGTACATCTTGGTGGGAGGCAATCATTCTCGAAAGCAAAGGTAGCAAAATGACACCAAACAAAGCAGCAAACATATTGAAAGCATCCAATATTCGGAACACCATAGCATATACACCCGCCGAATACTCACCTCCAGGAAGTAAACGCTCTAACATCACAGCATCGATACGCGTGTAAAGATTCATCCACAAAGCAAGCAAAGCAAATGGCAAACCCTCCTTAATGTAGCTTTTGATTCTTGCGAACGAAATTTTATGAAAGCTAATAGATATGTGACCGTAAGTAAAATAAAAACCTGCTAGAAAAACCAAAAGCAACGAAAAAGTTTGAACATATACAAAAGTGTAAACGGAAACCTCCAAGGGAATCCAGTTGGTCCATAACAATAAACCCATGAACAAAATAACAAGTGCTTTATCGAGAACGGAAAAAATACTATCCACGACAAATCTTTGCATGCCAGAGATGAAAGAACGAAAAAAAGTAATGAAGGATGCTAATATCTGATTTAAAGCTACCCAGAATAAAAGGCCCATTTGTTTCCACGTGTATCCAATTGAAAAAGCTAAAACAAAAACTAGAACTACGTAGAAAAGCGAAAGTAAGAATTTAAGCCAAAAAACATCACGTGCATAATCTTCATTGAATTGAAAATCATAAGCAACTTTTCTATTGTTATAATTCGTCAAGCCAATATCCAACAAAAAATTAAATAACAAGGAAAAGCTTAAAATTGCAAAATAAAATCCATACTCTTCTGAACCAACCATATTTTGTACTACCCGATCAATCCCAAAAATCCAAAATGGCTTGATGAGTAAATTGACAAACAAAAGAAAAAATAAGTTAAGCAAAAACTTTTTCTGCATGGAGTAGAAAATGATAATTTTGCTGCTAAGTTACAAAATGAAAAACGACCATTTTAAAATTGCCATCAATTGCCGACACTGGCTTCCAGGAAAAATGGAAGGGTTCGGACGCTATGTAAGTGAAATTGCTCCACGCCTTGCTGTCACTATGCCTGAGGTGAAATTTTACTGGCTTTTTGATCGTAAACCTTCATCGTCAATTCCAGATTTTTCGAATGTGCAGAAAATTATTTTGCCACCACCTGCACGCACCATTGAACTTATTCGATGTTGGAACGATCTTTCGGTGAGATTATTTTTAAAAAAAAAGTCCATTTCCCTTTTTTTTTCTCCCGATAACCATTTATCCCTGACTACTCAAGTGCCTCAAGTAGTTACGATACATGATATCAATTTTATGGTTTTTCCACACGCTTTACCTCCATTGGCAACTCGCTTCTACCAAAAAAGAACACCATCTTATCTTCGAAAATCAACACACATCTTGACCGTCTCTGAATTTAGCAAAAAAGAAATTTTACGCTTTTTCCCTTTTGTTGCAGAGGAAAAAATAAGTGTAGTGTACAATGGAATTTCCTCAGTTTTTAAGCCTCTTACACCCAAACAACAACAAGAAACAAGAAACAAATATACTTCTGGACAACCATACTTCTTCGTTCTAGGCTCTTTACATCAAAGAAAAAATATTCAAAACACAATAGAGGCTTTTCAAATGTTCAAACAGAAAATAAATTCTCCATGGTACCTTGTCATAACAGGCCGACCACTTTGGAAGAATGTGAACTTGAATATTGCCAACGACATTCGAGCAGACATCATTTTTACAGGTTATGTTAGCGATGAAGAAGTAGCACGTTTAATGGGTGCAGCTCATGCCTTGGTTTTTTGTTCGTTATACGAAGGATTTGGCTTGCCTTTGGCAGAAGCTTTTGCTTGTCATATTCCAGCTATCACTTCAAGCAATTCTGCCCTTGCTGAAATAGGTTCCCGTGGAGCTTTGCTTGTTAATCCCAATTCCCCAAGCGACATTGCCCATGCGATGGTAGAAATAGCAACCAATACGTCACTTTACCAGAAGCTCATTGAAGAAACTATGATGCAAAAACAATTTTTCAATTGGGACAAAACAGTTGAACGTATTAGCCAAATTTTTTTAAAAATTTTAAATCAAACAATATGACATACAATCCCCTTCACAAGTTCGAGCAAGAGGTAATATTACACAAAGCTACAGAAAAGCCCTTTAGTAGCTCGTTATTAAAAATAAAAGAGCCAGGGACATTTTTGTGCAAACAATGCAATCAGCCTCTTTTTTACACTCGCTGGAAATTTGATTCCGGAACCGGATGGCCTTCGTTCGACGATGTTTTGAAGGAAGCTGTTATTTTGCAACAGGAATCCGACGGTAGAACCGAGGTTCAATGTTCACGCTGCCATGCCCATCTCGGCCATCTTTTTGTAGGCGAAGGCTTTACTTCTAAAATGAATCGTTATTGTATCAATGGGATAGCCCTGCGTTTTATACCAAAAGAGATCAACTACGTACCAGAAAGAGCTATTTTTGCAGCTGGTTGTTTTTGGGGAGTAGAATATTTCTTTCGAAAAGCACCAGGTGTGATTTCAGCCATTTCAGGATATACGGGAGGTCAATTGGACTTTCCTACTTACGAAGATGTTAAGACTGGTAAAACAGGTCATTTCGAGTCCGTCGAAGTATTTTTCAATCCCAATGAAACAACTTTTGAAAACTTGATCCAACTATTTTTCGAAATTCATGATTTTTCACAAGAAGACGGACAAGGTCCAGACATTGGCGAACAATACCGATCTGCCATTTTCTATTTATCTAATGCTCAAAAAAGCATTGCCGAAAATTACGTTAACATTCTCAAAGAAAAGGGTTACCATGTTGCCACGCAGCTAATTCCTGCCTCTGTTTTTTGGGAAGCTGAAAATTACCATCAAAACTATTATTATAAAATTGCTTCTACTCCTTATTGCCACTTTAGAAGAAAAATTTTCGGCTGAATAACTTTTTGATACTTAACTAACAAATAAAAATATCGTCTATAATTATGTAAAACATTGTGTGAAGTTACGAAATCATAAATGAATGGAATATGCTACGAAAAAAAATAAAAATATATTTTTTTGATTTAATTATGCATAGATTATCGAATGCTCATAGTACTTACATTCCCAGCCTCACTGAAATAAAAAAATACTCAGTACTGCTTGTGTTATGGATATTGCTATTGTTTTTTATTACTTTCTATCCCACGGTTAGAGTTCTCGTAATAGGTCATCGTTCTTATTTAACAACATACGAACTTTTTTTCTCACTTTTACCTGACATATTCATATTACTATTTGGGATTGCTGCTGTTTTTCTTAGTGAAACTAATCCTTTAAAATTGATTAAACAAAAGAAAATTAAACTCGAAATAGCTGATATCATCCTAATTTTTTATATCCTCATTTACATAGCTTTAGGTTTGATTCATTTAGCTTATCCTATTGCCTTTTTTCATGCTATCCGCATAACCTTTTTGCCCCTCGTTTTTTATGTTATTTTCCGGTTCTTATCGGAAAAGGAAACAAAGTTTTTATTGATGATCCTCATGTGGTGGTTGTTTGGGCTGAGTTTTTTAGCCAGTGGGTTGTATCTTTTTTCTCATGAAATTTTCCTAAAAATCTACGAGTTACTTGACATTCCTACGTGGGAATATATCATTCCCCGCCTATCTTTTCTTATTTGGAGTCCTGTAGTTTTTGGTAGTTGCATGGCTTTGGGCTTGTTTCTTTCTCAACTTTTTATCAAAAAAACTCTGCTTCGATTCTTGATCGCAGTTGTTTTTTCCATCTCCCTGGTACTTACTATGAGCAGAGGTGCCATACTGAGCACATTACTGACCCTCATATTTGTTTTTATTGTTTCCAAAGATTTTAGATTCTCTTCCCTAGCTTACCTTGCTACTTTTCTATTCATATTTTTTTCTCTTTCATTTATCTTAACAAAATCAACAGACCTTGCCTTCTGGACTTTTCAATCTACTGAAAAAGTAATTCAAGGAACTTCAGAAGAATCAAGAGATATTTCATATTCTCAAATTATTCATGATGTTCACCATGCTATATGCAAGCAAAAGGATACTACTTTTTTTCCCCCAGAAAAACTAGTTTTGGGCTCTGGTTTAGGAACAGCTGGTCATGTTGGTATGAAATATAGTCAAAAGTTTGATTTTCCTTTTTACCCAGCTACTTTGGACGGATATTACTTGAAAATTTTTATAGAAACAGGATTAATTGGTCTTTTTATTTTTCTTTTAATCATGGGTTCTTTGTTCATGTGGTATTTAATTCAATTCATCAAAAGAAAACAGCCAATGCTTCTTTTGCCCACATTGCTTCTTTTTTACACACTTATTCAAAACGCAGTAAGCAATGCCATGGATTTCTATTTTTATTCTTATGTATTCTGGGCAATTTTAGCTTCCTTTAAAATACAGTCATATGAATAAACCTCTTGTAAGTATTGTTATTGTTAACTATAACGCAGGCACATATTTACAGGCATGTATAAAAAGCCTAAAAACTTATGGAATACAGCAAATGGAGATCATTTTGGTTGATAATCATTCTTGCGATGGTAGTCTTATAATGGTCGAGAAAAATTACCCTGATCTCATCGTAATCCGTAACGATAAAAACCTTGGGTTTCCAGCAGCTAACAATCAGGGGTTCTCTATTGCCAAAGGGAAGTATATTTTTATGCTTAATCCCGACGCAGAAGTAACTCCCAATGCGATTTCCAATATGCTTGAATTCATGGAGCAGAATCCTCTCGTAGGTCTTCTTGCCCCCAGAACGATAAATCAACAACAGATTCCAGTACAAAACATTTGGCATCAACCAACCTTATGGTCAACGTTGCTCAATCTATGGCATATTGGCTTTCTACTTCCCCGTCATAACTATCAGATTAACAATCAGCAAACTATCTTTGAAATTGAAGCCGCATCTGGAGCAGCCATGTTTTTTCGAAAATCATTGCTCGAACAAGTTCAGGGTCTGGATGAAACACTTTTTTGGATTGAAGATATAGATTTTTGCAAAAGAATTCTTCAGGCAGGATTTCAAATCGTTTATTTTCCATTCGCCACTGTTATTCATCATGTCTCCGTGACAGCTCGAAAAAATTATCGTGTTTCCATTTCAAATCAAATATTTAGCAAAGTCAAGTTTTTCAAGAAACATCATTCTTCCTTAGCAGTAGCTTTTGTATATACTCAATGTTGGCTTCATGTTTTAGCTAAAATAGGTTGGTTTTCTTTTCTAGCACCATTTAGCTCTATTGCCCGAAAGAAACTGGATGCATACATCTACACCCTTTCTCGTTTGCACCGCATTCCTCAAAAATTTGAATCCTTAGAATAATTGTAACTTTGTAAATCTACCCGCTTTGATTATCAAATGATTGTTGAAAATTCGTACTTCGTTATAGCCTCAGTTAGTAATATTCATGAGCGTAATAATCTTTTCTTGGAAGAATCTAACCTTTTATCGAAATCGTGCTTTGATGAAAATTTTATAACATTCATACGGTGTTTTTTCTCTTTCCTCAAAGAAAGCATTTTTTTCAATTTTTTTCTTTTAATTTTATTTGGCTTTATGCTAACATCATTGTTTTCCAAAAACAACTTTTATGAAGCAAGATTCATTTACCCTTTGCATACTCGGTGATGGTCAAAGTATTTTCGTGCAGCACATTTGTAATTTCTTCGTCCAAAAAAATGTAAAAGTCCACCTCATAACATTCCGAAATGCCTATATTCCTCATGTCACCATTCATCATCTGCTTTCAAAAAAAATCAATCCTCAGGGGAACAATTTTCATCTTCTATTACATACGTTCAAGATCAGAAAGTTAATTCGGTCTATTAAACCTGATATTCTCTATGCTCTTTATGCTACAAGCTACGGTTTTATGGCAGCTTTTTCTGGAGTTAGTCCTTTATTTCTTCACGCTATTGGAAGCGATGTTTTAATAAGTCCTCGCAAAAATTTTTTATACAGGTTAATTTTAAAATTCGTTTTTAACCGTAGTACTCGCATTTATGCTGTTTCCGAACAAATAATTGAAAAAATTCAAAAAATGGGAATCTCCTCGTCTCGCATCCAGCATGCTATTTTGGGAGTCCAATCTGATATTTTTCGCCCTTTTTTCAACGAGAAGATTCCTTTTTCTATCATAAGCACTCGGAATTTTGAAAAAATATATAGAATTGAAGCTCTTATTCCTGCTATTGCCCTACTCCGTCAGCACTACCCCCTTCTTCAAGTATTTTTAGCAGGAAAAGGTTCACAAGAAGTAATCATTCGAAACCTCGTTAAAAATTACCAATTGGATGATGTGGTAACTTTCCTTGGTTACCTTTCTCCTGAAAAACTTGCTTCGTACCTTCAAAAAACTATGATATATGTGTCGCTTTCATCATCAGACGGAGCAAGCATATCTTTGTTAGAAGCCATGTCTTGTAGCTGCATACCTGTAGTGACAAATATTCCAGCTAATACTTATTGGATCCAAGATGGGAAGAACGGTTTTTTACTCCATTCCCTCGAACCAACTTCTATTGCTTCTACCATCGAAAAAGTTTTTTCTCTCAGCTTGAAAGAAATGAATGACATGCAACAAATAAATTATCAGCTGGTTGCAGAAAAAGGTGATTTCAAGAAAATCATGGATAAAATTTACCTTTCTTTTCTCTCTCATCTAAAGCAAACACCATGAAAACAAAGCATCTCTGGATAATCAACGAATATGCCGGAACACCTTATCATGGTATGGAATTCCGACACTATTACATGGCTAAACACCTTCTTCCTTTGGGAATTACTACCACTATCATTACGGCTTCTCATTCTCACCTATTTCATCATAAACCGGTAGTAAAAAGTTGTTTCACGTTTCAAAACATCGACCACATTCATTACGTATGGGTTAAGGTTCCTTCTTACCGACATTCTTATTCATTTCGAAGAGTAATCAAATGGTTTGTTTTTACCATTAAATTGTTTTTCCTTCCCGTTCGAAAATTAACAAAACCCGACTATATTATTTTATCACCCATGCAAACTATGCCGATACTGCCAGCCCTTTATCTTCGAAAAAAAATGAAATGCCCGCTAGCTTTTGAAGTAAAAGATATTTGGCCACTTTCCATTGTTGAACTTGGAAATTTCTCACCAAATAATCCTTTTATTATTTGGCTATCATGGCTCGAAAAACTTGCCCTTGAAAAATGCAACCCTATTATTTCGGTCTTACCTGCTTATCAAACTTATCTAGATGAAAAAAAAATTTCAAAAAAATTTGTTTACATTCCCAACGGAGTGGAAATTAATGAAAATACGGATCTATTAGACTTACCTGCGAAAATCAAACACCTCGTTCCTAGCGGAAAATTCATCGTCATGTACACAGGAACTTTAGGAATAGCTAATGCTCTTGAAAGTTTCATAGAAGCAGCCGAAGTATTTCGAGATCATACCGACATTTTTTTTGTAATTGTTGGTGATGGTCCTGAAAAAGAAAGACTCATGAACCTTGCCAAAGGGAATCCTAACATTATTTTTACAGGTTTCATAGAAAAAAAATACATTCCTGCCCTTTTAAATCTAGCTCACGTAGCATACATAGGACTTCGAAAGAAAAGAGTTTTTTATTACGGTGTGTCTCCTAATAAGCTTTTTGATTACATGATAGCACGAAAATCAATTCTCTTTGCCATTGACACCTCGATCAGTCTTGTTGATTTAGCTCAATGTGGCTTCACGGTTAGTGCTGAAAATCCTCATGAAATAGCTGATGCCGTTCGCAAATTCTATTCAATGGATAAGGAAGACTTTCTTCAAATGGGCAACAATGCTTATCGGTTTGTTTGCGAACATCATAACTATAAAGTTTTATCGCTTAAGTTAAAGAAAACACTATTTGAAGACTTTTAGACTCAAAGCGTTTTTTTTATGTCGAAAAAGGCAAAAAATTATACTAAATGTTAAATTTTTAATTTTTTTATAGAATTCTTTGAGCAAAAAAAATTTGGATATGCTTGGAAAAAATTAACTTTGTCGGTAAAATCAGTTTTATGAGAAAAACAAGAGTCATTATTATCGGCGCAGCCGGACGAGATTTTCATAACTTTAATGTTTTCTTTCGCGACAATTCATCTTTTGAAGTAGTAGCTTTTACTGCAGCCCAAATTCCAGACATCGCAGGTAGGAAATATCCTGCAGAATTGGCTGGTTCTCTATACCCAGATGGAATCCCCATTTATGACGAAAATGATCTTCCCTCTTTGATTAAAGATCTCAAAGTTGATCTATGTGTTTTCGCTTACAGCGATGTATCATATCAGCATGTCATGCGATTAGCTGCAATAACTAATGCATCTGGCGCTAGTTTTATGCTTCTTGGACCCAACGATACCATGCTAAAGTCCTCCAAGCCAGTTATTGCAATTGGTGCTACCAGAACCGGTTGTGGTAAAAGTCAGACATCTCGTCGTGTCATTGAAATACTCATGAAAAAAGGTCTTCGTGTGGTTGCTGTTCGCCACCCCATGCCTTATGGAGATCTTGTTGCTCAGAGAGTTCAGCGCTTTGCTACCCTCGAGGATTTTCAGAAAAATAATTGTACTATTGAAGAAATGGAAGAATTCGAACCTCATATCCGACGAGGTAATGTCATTTATGCCGGTGTTGACTACGAAGCCATTCTCCGAGCAGCTGAAAACGATCCTCTTGGATGTGACGTCATCGTATGGGATGGTGGCAACAATGATTTTCCATTCTTTAAACCGGATCTGATGATTGGAGTTGCCGATCCCTTACGACCTGGTGCTGAAGTTAATTACTACCCTGGCGAAATTGTTGCTCGCCTTGCTCATGTCATTGTGATCAATAAAATAGATAGTGCAAGCCTTGAAAATATCAATATTGTTCGCGAAAATATTCTCAAAATCAATCCGAATGCTACAGTCATCGAAGCAGCATCACCCATAAAAATAGAAAACCCTTCACATATCAAAGGGAAAAAAGTCCTCGTCATAGAGGACGGACCAACTTTAACTCATGGTGAGATGAAAATTGGAGCAGGAATTGTAGCTGCCATGAAATATGGAGCTGCTGAAATTATAGATCCCAGACCCTACTTGGTAGGCAGACTTATCGAAACCTTCAAAACTTATCCCAACATTGGAACGCTTCTTCCTGCTATGGGATACGGCCAACAACAAATGAAAGACCTTGAAGCTACCATCAACAGTACTCCTTGCGATACGGTGATTATTGCTACACCTATCGATTTGAACCGCATCATCAAAATTAACAAGCCTACCGTCAGAGTGGAATATGAACTTCAAGAAATTGGCCATCCAACTATGGAAGACGTATTGAATGAATTTATGATTAAAGTGAAAACGAATCAATTTCAAAAAGCGACTGTTTAAGTCGCTTTTTTTATATATAAACATTTCCTATGAAAAGAAAAAGCCTTATTTCCATTAATGATTTCAGTAAAGAAGAAATTTTGGAAATTCTTGAGCTTGCTAAAGAATTTGAAAAAAAACCTAACCAGTCCTTGTTAAAAGATGTAGTAGTTGGTGTATTATTTTTTGAGCCTTCTACTCGCACAAGGCTTAGTTTTGAAGCTGCTATACAGCGCCTTGGTGGTAAAGTAATAGGTTTCTCAGATGCTTCTAATAGTAGTGTCCAAAAAGGTGAGTCACTTAAAGATACCATCTTAACAGTAGCTCAGTATGCTGATCTTATCATTATGCGACATCCTATTGAAGGAAGTGCCCGTTTTGCGAGTGAAATATCACCTGTACCTATCATCAATGCTGGAGATGGAGCAAATCAACATCCCACTCAATGTCTTCTTGATCTTTATACCATTTTACAAACGCAACATACCCTTGATAAGCTAAACATCAGTTTTGTGGGAGATTTAAAATATGGACGAACTGTTCATAGCCTTGTCATTGCTTTGACCATGTTTGATACCACCTTCCACCTCGTTTCACCGGTGGAACTTAAACTCCCAAGTGCGGTAAAAATACACATTAAAGAAAAGCAACTTGCCTACTACCAATATACAGAGATACAACCAGTCATAAGCATTTCAGATATCATCTACATGACCCGAATTCAAGCTGAACGTTTTTCTGATCCGATGGAATATGAAAAGGTTAAAAACAGCTATTGTCTTACTGCCGATATGCTTCAGAACACTAAACCTAATCTGAAAATCCTCCACCCACTTCCTCGTGTTAACGAAATTGATACAAGTGTTGATAGCCTACCTCAAGCTTACTACTTCCAGCAAGCTCGGAATGGAATGTACGTCAGACAAGCATTGATTTGTTACCTTCTCGGTATAAATGTGTAAATTATGGAAAATAAAAAAAAGCTACAGGTTTCTGCCATTGAAAATGGCACTGTTATAGATCACATCCCACAAGGAGTAGTGCAAAAGGTTTTGAAAATCTTAGGACTTGAAGACTGCATCGAACCTATTTATTTAGGAGCTAACTTGGAAAGTAAGAAAATGGGCAAAAAAGGTCTCATTAAAGTATCCAATCGATACTTTGCCGATAACGAAATAAACAAAATTGCTTTGATAGCTCCAACTGCTACCATTATAGAGATCCGAAATTTTGAAATTATCAAAAAACAAAAAGTTGCTATACCGGATGAAATCATTAACATCCTTAAATGTGCTAATCCTAAGTGTATCACCAATTATGAAAAAGTGAAAACCCATTTCTACGTAATTGATAAGGAAGATATTAAGCTACGTTGCCATTACTGTGAGAAAATAATCAAAAAGGAAAATTTAATTTATTTCTAATTAACGAAAAAAATGTTAATTTTGCATTGGGTAAGACCTATGCAACCAGCTCCCACCAATCCCCCCAGGTCCGAAAGGAAGCAAGGGTCCGTGGTCGTAGCGGTGTGATGTAGGTATCTTACCCATTTTATTTTTACAAAAATGATGATTTACAAAATTCACCCTCTCAATCCCCAGGAAAGATTGATTAGAAAAGTTTGCGATCATTTTTTAAACGACGAAATCGGTATCATTCCAACGGATACGGTTTATGCCATAGCTTGCCGTTTGTACGACCTCAAATCTATTGAACGAATTGCATTACTCAAAGGAATTGATCCGGAAAAAGCAAATTTTTCGATCTTGGTAAAGAATCTAAGTCACTTAAGCGAATTTGCACGTCCTATTTCTAATGAAATTTTTCGCATCATAAACAAACTCGTACCTGGTCCATATACTTTTATCCTTAATGCTAATCATCAGGTCCCTAAGATTTTTCACCGTAAGAAAAAATCCATTGGATTACGAGTGCCAGATCACCCCATCATCCAAGCCATCTTGGCAGAATTACCTTGCCCTCTTGTCTCGACATCACTTAAGTTAAATTTTGACGACATCGTTTACGAGGAGGATGCTTACCCAGTTGACCCTGATGAAATAAAGAAAAAATACCAAAAACTGGTCGACTTTATGATCGATGCAGGAGAGGGAAAAAAAATCCCCTCTACAGTGCTCGATTGTAGAGGAGATGAAATCATAGTTATTCGCGAAGGTCTGGGACCCGTAGATTTTTAATTGTTCGCCATAAAATATTCTAGTACTACTTCTGCCTTTGGAGCTCGAGATATCTCTAAAACATAAGTTCCGGGCATAAGTTTAACATCTTGAATGGGTTTTGATTCGCTTTTATCTCCATTAGGTTTTACGGTCATTTTGTAATATATAGTGGGCTTTACTTTAGGATTGGTTGACTTGGAAACCACTTGTGCATAAACTTGAACAGGAGCAGGTTCCGATTGATTGCACGAAGCCCAGCTCGGTACAATAATATCCATTTTTGTCAATTTAATAGTTTTCCCATCGGGCACAACAAATTCTTTGGAACCACCAGTGCAATCCAAACTATTGGCTGCAACTACCTTGAAATTTTGACCCATCATAAGGGTCATGACAAAAAATAAACTTGTTAAAAAAGAAATTACTTTCATGGCAGTAAAATTTTAAATTCGTTAACATCACACAAAACTTATGCCAAAAAAACAACTAGAAAAATTAATACAAGATTGTCCACCAAACCGTATCTTTAGCTACCGAAAGAATACTGTCGACCGAAACGAACATCTGTTGATTTTTTTCTACCACTTTGTGAATAATCACCGGAACATATCTGACAGATAAGCAATGAATTATTGTATCAATGGTTTTTCCAAAAAATTGATAGGACTGATTTCCACAACAATTCGCTTCACTGCGCAGCTTATCAAACATGATAGTTATTTTATCACTATCATCTACAGGCTGTACATTTTTAACTTGGACGTATACGTTCATGATTTGTTCCATATCTTTCGTAAAAGATAAAGAGTTGTTCGAAACTTGAGTAGCATTAAAAATAGAGTACTCTCTATAAAAGCCACTTTTAAAAAACTCTATTTTTAAGTTGTCGTATTTCCCTTCTTCAATTTCGATAGCAAACGTACCATCTGATAAGCTGTAAGTGCTATTTAAAAATGCATAATTAGCTTGATAAACCCCCTGTATAAACCCATTTGCCCATATAGTTACTTTTACTTGTTCAATTGGTTTTCCAGTATGCTTTTCTCTCACCTGACCAGTAATGGAAATTTGCTCGTCATTTTTTTTACATGAAAAAAACAAACTACATAAAAGAACGACTCTAAAACACCTAGAACCAATATTCATTTTCGGAAGCCTTTTTGAGAACAGATGTATCTTGAACAACCCAAAAAAGAGGTTTATAACCTTTTACTATATCGTATGGGAGTTCGAATATCATCTGAGAAGGCGCGTAAGCTAGAATAGTCTTTCGAAAAACAAAAGGGTTAAAAGAAATTTCCCAATTTTCAATAAACTTTATTCGAGCAAAAAAAGATGGATGCAAAAAATTCTGAACTCCTTCGCTAGTCTTTAAAGTTTCCTTCAAAAGGAAATAATGTTCATATTCAGCTTTGGAAAAAGGTTGAAACATCATGTTATAAAAGGGAAGTTGTTTTTTTTCAAAAGCTTTTAATAGACGTTCAAATAAACTATCGCGAGCATTTCGAGGTAAATTGCAAAACCACGGAGACATCTTATCATAAGTATTCATCACATCTTCTACGTCATTTCTTACAAATGCATAAGTAGGTAACATTTCAAACTTTTTATCAAATTCAGCATTCCTCTCTTTCACAGGTATCCACCAAAGCGTCATCCATCTATCTGATGTTGCACGCAACGAATCAAATGGAGCAGGAATAACTATTCCGGGAGAAACAGCTAGAACCTGTTTATAAAAATAAAAAGTTTTGGGGTCATATTCCCATTTTTCTCTAAAACGAAGAAAAACTATCCGTTTTTTTAAAAATTCTGTCAAATTATCTTTCTTAATTGCTGTATCAATGTTGTTCTGTATCAAATATTGAATGAGATTTGTAGATGTAACAGGCATATCATTTTCATCCAAGGCAATGCCAAGATCAAGGGTTTTAATGATTTCATCCAAAAATTGTTGTCTTTGTAAATCATTCCATTGCAAGGTGTTCTCTTCACCAATCCAGACATCATACTCTATTCGACTGGTCAAGAGCTTTCTTTCGCTGGACGTACAACTTGTCAAAAAAATCACAATCCATAATAAAAAAACTCTTTTTTTATGCATATATTTTTTCTATCAAATTTCTGTACTTTTCAAGAATGATTCTTCTCTTGAGTTTGAGCGTTGGTGTAAGTTCACCAGTTGAAACACTCCATGTGGGTGTAAGTTCGTATTTTATTATTTTTTCATGATCGGCCAATTTTTGATTGATCTTTTCAATTTCTTTTCCAATCCGCCCGACAACCACAGGGTGTTTTCGCATTTCCTCCTCATTTGTGAATGTAATACCTTTTATTTTACACCACGACTCGATATGTTGGTAGTTAGGTGAGATCAAAGCTGCGGGAAATTTTTGGTTATCACCAATGACCATTGCATTTTCGATAAAAGGCGATTCTTTAAGTAAATTTTCAATCATCTGGGGTATGATATATTTGCCAGCAGCAGTTTTAAAAATTTCTTTTTTACGATCAGTTATCTTCAATTGTCCTAAAGGGGTAAGATAACCAATATCTCCAGTTTTAAACCAACCATCTTCTGTAAAAACCTCTCGTGTGAGTTCGGGCTCTTTATAATAGCCTTTCATAACGTTCGGACCCTTACACAAAATTTCTCCGTCTTCAGCAATTTTTACCTGTACTCCTCGCAAAGGTGGTCCGACGGTTCCAATAGCTATTCCATTGGTTTCAAAATTGCTAACTGCAATAACAGGACTAGTTTCAGTTAATCCATATCCTTCCATAACGCGAAAACCAGCTGCCCAAAAAAGTCTGCCAAGTCTTTCCTGCAACTTGGCACCACCACTAACTATCAAATCCAGATTTCCTCCAAGAGCATGTTTCCATTTTGAAAATACTAAACGCCTTGCTACAGCTAATCTTAAGCGATACCACCAGTTACGATCAAAATCAAACTGATAACCCAATTGTACAGCCCAGAAAAAAATCAATTTTTTCAAACCCCGAAGCTTTCTTCCCTTGGCTAGAATCTTGTCATGCATACTTTCTAATACGCGAGGGACTGAAGTCATTATATGGGCTTTGCTTTCAACCAATGCATCGGCAATTGCAGCTATATTTTCTAGATAGTAAATGGTGTAGCCGTTATACTGATACATGTAATTCATCATTCTCTCGTAAATATGACAAAGAGGAAGAAAACTCAACACAACCATAGAAGGATCCTGGGGCGGAATTACGTAAACACCCCATACATTGCTCAGAATATTTTTATGCGTCAGCATCACCCCTTTAGGATTACCTGTCGTTCCACTCGTATAAATGATTGTCACAACATCGTCTTCTTGAATTGATGATTTAATAGACTTTAATTGTTCGTGTAAAGGATACTTTCTTCCCTTTTCAATCAAGGAAAACAAATGATCAAAGCCGTGAAGGTCTTTAAATGTAAATATTTTTTTTATGGTTGGTATACGAGTAGCTATTTCGCTGACTCTTTGATATAGTTCTTCACCTCGAACAAAAATAAATTTAGCTTCTGAATGTTGAAAGATGTACTCGTAGTCTTTATTGGTCATGTTAGGGTAGACAGGAACATGGATAGCCCCAGCCATCATAAGTGCCATATCCAAAAAGTTCCATTCAGGAATGTTATAAGTAATACTAATGACCTTATCTCCTGGTTGGAGTCCCTCATGTATCAAACCATATGCTAAGTGATGTGAGTTCCAATAATAATCTTCGGTGCTGTAAAACTCCCAAACACTCTCGGCCTTACCAGCAAGGAGTTTTTCTTTTGAAAAGTTTACTATAAGTCTGTCCAAAATATCAAATAAACGTTTTTCTTTTTCAAACATATTGAAGCATTTTTTAAAAAGTAAATTTACATTTTTTTCTCAGTAACAAGCAAATATTGCAATTTTCTTTTGATTTCAGCATCTTTGATGACCTTAATCCTCTCTCCCGTATATGGGTCTACTTCGGAGTAAAACATAACGGAGGAGAGGGTCAATGGAGTAGGAGTAAAATCCTGTACTTGTTCAGGAAATATGCGGAGTTGCTCCAATTCCTTTTTCAACCTCAAATGACTTTGTTCATCACTGCCCGGATGAGAAGAAATGAGATATGGGTTGATTTGAAAATGTCTATGATTAACTTTTCGAAATTCCTTAACAAGTTTCTTAAACAATTCAAACGATGGTTTTCTCATCAATTTTAGTGTCTTCTCGTCACTAAACTCAGGTGCTACTTTAAGTCGCCCCGACGTATGACGTTCTACTAGCTGTTCGAAATATTTTTTTCCACCCTTTACAAAGCCGTCACGATGTAAGAAAAGATCATAGCGAATACCAGATGAAATGAACACATGCTTAACGCCTGGAATGGATGAGACTGCCCCATACAAATCCAACAATTCATTCATATTATTAGATAAATTTTGACATACTTTAGGATGAATGCAAGAAACCCGCTTACATTTTTTGCAAAGCTCAATATTATTCGGATGCATCTGATACATGTTGGCTGAAGGCCCTCCCAGATCAGTAATAGTACCTTTGAAATAAGGCATTTGAATGAGCTTATTAACCTCTTCAATAACAGAATCTTTGCTTCGACTTTGAATAAATTTTCCCTGATGCATAGCTATGCTACAAAAACTGCATCCACCAAAACATCCACGATGTAAGGTAATGCTATTTTTGATCATCTCAAAAGCAGGAATAGGTGGTTTCTTTTTATATCGAGGATGAGGTTGACGTTGAAATGGTAAGCTATAAATATAATCCATTTCCTTTTCAGTAAGAGGAGTCATTGGTGGATGGGTCACAACGTACTTCTCACCATAAGGCTCCACCAATCCTTTTTTCGACCACGTACTTGTGTGTTGTTCTATCTTTAAAAAGTGCGCCACAAATTTTCTAGGATCATTTACGCAATCTTCATAAGAAGGCAAAACTTCATAATTCGTTGGGTAACTGTTTGCCAATATTGTTGTTCCGGGAATAGCTAACGTCTCAGGCCGTTTTCCTTCCAAAAATGCTTGCGTCACAAACCAAAGTGATTTCTCAGCCATCCCGTAAATGAGTAGATCAGCACCGGTTTCAACCATAATAGATGGTTTTAGCATATCACTCCAGTAATCATAATGAATAAATCTTCTACAAGAAGCTTCGATGCCACCCAAAATCACATATGAATCAGGGTAAAAAGTTTTTATTTTTTTCACATACACGTAACTTGCATAATCAGGTCGTAAACCTTTTCTTCCTCCTGGAGTATAATCATCATTAGAACGTATGCGTTTTCTAGCCGTGTAATGATTCACCATTGAATCAACATTTCCAGCTGTTACTCCAAAAAAAAGTCTAGGTTTACCTAGCTTCTTAAAATCACGCCCATCATCTTGCCAGTTAGGCTGAGGAATAACCCCTACTTTTAGACCCCATGCATCCAATAATCTTGCTATAATAGCTACGCCAAATGATGGATGGTCAACGTATGCATCGCCAGTTATTAAAATTACATCCACCTCATGCCACCCAAGACGTTTCATTTCATCTCTTGTGGTGGGGAGCCACGGGGTAAATTGTTTCTTAATCGTCCACATAAATTAACTTACCACTTCCGACTTGATGAAGATAAAGATACAAAGGTACATTCGTATAATAAATATTTCCCGTATAGTGAATTGAAGCAATTAATGCATATTTGGCTGTTACAAACACATCGTTGTTGCTTCGGTTATCTACCATCAAAGTATCAGCTTCTACTTGCCTGAAAAAAAGCTTTGACGTGCCACAGTGGTAAATGTATAATTTCTTTGTTTTACCTTTTGCAACAAAACATCCTCCACCAGCATTAACATAAAAATTCATTGTCTGTGATTTTCCTCGAAAGTACGTTATACCTCTTCCTATCCAGTAATCTATAGAAATTGAATCTCCCTGAAAATCATTGAGAAAAACATTGTCCATGTAGTTATCCGGTCTAAAATATCGAAAGTGAGAATAATAGACATAAACTACTGGATAATAAGATAAATTTCGAGTCCAATGACAACTGTTTTTTTCCTCGATAAATAAAGATTTCCCTTTTTGCAAACAGCTGACGTCTTCAATCAACGACCGAGCAGCAATAATCTTGACATAATTCGTATCGGGTGTATATATTAAATACAAGGCGATTCTTCCTTTGACAAAAAGTGAATCAAATTTTCTCAAAGGTAGAATGAGGCTATCCAAAGGCTTCGATGATTTAAAACAATCAAAATCCTTTTCCTCTTGGCATGAAAAGAGAAATAATACAATTAGTACATAAGCAAATTTCTTTACAAGCGACATATTACACCCCATTCAATGACATCAGCTTTGAAATAATGTGCCCTTAAAGCTGCATATATACCAAAACGCTCGCTAAAAAAATAACGGTACGACAAACGTTCAAAAAGTTGTTCTTTTTTGAAGAAAAAATTTTTTACATATGAGCCAAGTTCGAGTGTAATTTCTAGCCATCCGACAGGATACGTCCATCCAAGATGATATCCTATCTTGAGTTTATCCCACGATTGAACCATGGTGTCTTTAAACAACATTAGATTATCGTAAATACTCTGATCATAAACAAAATCTAATCCCCCACTCCATCGGGAGAGCTGAGTAAAAGCAAATGTTTTATTTAAAGTCAGTGTAAAAACAGGGCTATGAGGACCTTCATACTTTCTTTGCTTGATCGATCCAGAAATGGAAATATCGATAAGATTAGGTACTCTAACATTTTGACCATATACCAGCGAGTCAGGTTTTTGATTAAATGTATAAACTATTCCAACTCCAAGAATAGGAATATTGAGACCAAGGTTTGGCATCGTGACTGCACCATTAGAATAGTGATTCCAAGATAGATGAACGAAAGGTTCCCATCTATAAAAGGAAAATCTTCCTAACAATCCAATGCAAATCAAGGCATTTAAATGTGTTCCTAAAGCATTGAACATGAAACTTTCTTCGGTATATTTAATGGTATTATATTCGATTCCAACTCTTGTTTCTAGGAAAAAAATTTTTTTCCGCTCTAATGGGAATCTGAGATTATATGCTAAACCAAACGAACTCCCAACCAAATCTTTCTCGCCAGCTTTGATATATTGTAGGCTTAAGCCTTTGAAAATATTATTACCTTGGTTAAGCATGGACGACCTTTTCACTATGTAATTCATTGAAAAACGAAATGAGTGATCTTTTAAGTAATACCACATATCTGCATGATGTGGAACAACAAAACCATATCCCCCATCCACTTCAACATATTTTTGTGGAGTCAATGATAAGCAATAAAATATTAAAACACCTAAATTTACTATGTGTTTCATTGATGCCAAATTACTAAAGATTTTAAAAATATTCATTTTCGTAAATTCACATTAATATCTTCAAAAAAAATTATATATTTGTCAAAACAATCAACATGCGTATTACTGCAATAATAGTTTTCTTCTTAGTTCCATTCGTTTTCCTTGTCTCAGCTATTGATAAAATATCTGTTCATGGTTTTTACAATGGAGAAAACATCATCATCGTAAATCCATATAGCAACCAACGTTTTGCCATTGAAAAAATTGAAATTAACTCAAAAGTATGGCAGGGTGATCTTGCCTCAAGTGCTATAGAAATTGAATTACAAAATATGAATTTTCGTTTAGGAGAATTTCTGACCATTACCATATATTATCACGACGATTTTCCGCAACCTTATGTTTTCAATTCAGATGCTCTTCGTGAATTAAAATATTTTGAATTTAAGGAAATTACAATCGACAAAAAAACTGAAAAATTTTCATGGAAAGTGAATATTACTCATTCTAAAGGAAAATTTTTAATTGAACAATACTGGGGGACTCAATGGTTAAAAATAGGCGAAGTCAAAGTAGAAGATAGCATTTCTTATAATTCATATTCTTTTGTCTTTAATTCCAACAGTGGAAAAAATTTATTCCGCATTACTTACTTAAGCCCTTTAAACTCCATTTCCATTTCTCCTCATATCAAATACACTTCTAAAAAGCAACCCGTTAGCATTATTAAAAACACAGGCAATGAAATTTCTTTTTCAACAACGTCTCGTTTTATGGTCTACAACACCAGAGCACAAATGGTAAAGGATGGTACTGCTGAAAAAGTTGATATGTCTGATCTCCCCTCTGGTAGATATTTCTTACTATACGACGGCAATCTTACAGAATTCAGAAAAAAATAAGTAGTTCATAGCCTATATGAATATTAGAAATATTCTTTGGAGGGTAAAGCATTTTACGTTTTTTTTTTACTTCCTTCTCCAAGTGGAAAAAATTATAAATGGTTAAATGATTTGTATTTTTTTTTAAAAAATAAGTGCAAAAAAACGTCGGTTCCTAAAAATATTTATCGGTTTTGGAAATGTAATAACACTAAAATTTCATTTCAAGACCCAGGCTCATATGGTAAAATAGTTAGAAGCAAGGTTAAAGAAATTTTCAGAAGAACATCTAAATCCTCAAAACAAGCATGTAAATTAGCCCATATAGCACGATTCATTCAAGCAAAAGAAATTCTCGAACTGGGAACAGGTTTTGGAACTACTTCTCTTGTTCTTAAGCTTGTAAATCCTCATAGCAAAGTCATTACTGTAGAAGGTGTGAAAGAAATTGCCAATATGGCTAAAGAAACTTTCAGTATGATCGGAGTTGAAATAGAACTATTACCCATGAATTTTACAGATGCTTTAAGAAAATTTGAGGATGAAAAACGTGTTTTTAATTTCATATTTCTTGATGGTCATCATGAACCTTGCTCGTCGGAAATGTACATTAACCATCTTTTACCACACATGTCGAGCAAATCTATTTTGATCATTGATGATATTTTCTATAATAAAGCCATGAATTCATGGTGGATGTCTTTCTTTCCTGATGCTTTCTCAATCAAAATTACCACATGGGATGCTGGGATACTCATTAAAAACCCAGACTTTAAAAAAAAGGAATATTTTACATGGAAAATTTTATTGTAGCTGCAACCTTTTAACAACATTTACAGTATAAATAAAAAAAGTTGGAAGTTATAAAAAACATATTATTTTTGTAGTAAATTCAGGGAAAATGGGAAAATATATATTATTCGCAGGCATGATGATGTTGATGTTTACTGCTTATGGACAAGATCCTCATTTCTCTCAATACTATGCTAATCCTTTGTATTTAAATCCTGCACTTGCTGGGGCTCCTATCTGTCCTCGGCTTGTGATGAATTTCCGAAATCAATGGCCTTCCATTAGTGGACAATATGTAACTTACAATGCAAGTTTTGATATGCATATTGATGCTATTTCTGGTGGTGTAGGGGTTTTGGTTAATGTAGACAGAGCAGGGGAAGGCGCTTTAAGTACTACTATGGCAAGTGGAATTTATTCATATAGGTTAAATCTTAATGATAAATTTTCCCTAAAAACTGGAATACAGGCAACTTTCTTGCAAAAATCACTGGATTGGACAAAACTCACTTTTCCCGATCAGATTGATCCAAGGCATGGTTTTGTTTATAATACCAACGAAACTTATCCTGAAGAATTGACAAAGACCATTGCAGATTTTTCTGCAGGCATGGTACTTTATAGTGATAGATTTTATTTCGGGTTTGCTTCACATCACCTTACAACTCCCAACGAAGGTTTTATCAGTGTATCCGAGATGCCTATTAAGTGGACATTACATACAGGAGCTATCATCAGCATTGAAGGAACACCAGCCCGCAAAAGAACGATCGAAGAAACATCCATCTCACCCAACTTGCTTTTCATGAAGCAAGGAAAATTTGAGCAATTAAATTATGGATTCTATTTCAACAAATATCCATTTGTTGCTGGTTTGTGGTTCAGACATAATTTTGACAATCCTGACGCCGTTATTTTACTAATAGGCTTTCTTAACCCCAGTTTTCGAGTCGGCTATAGTTATGATCTAACCGTATCTAAATTAACTAATGCAACAGGTGGTGCTCATGAATTTTCATTAACACTACAATTTCCTTGTCCTCCCAAAATTAAACGAATTCGTGCAATACAATGTCCATCATTTTAATGAAATTTTAAAAAACATCATATGACAAGAAAAGTTTTTCAATTAGGGCAATTGCTAGTTTTGATGGCAACAGTTTTTTTGCTATCCGGATGCTATAAGGAACGTTCCCGAACAACTGCTTGGTTTTATAATACTTCCAAATGGGGTGGTTTTGAAGTAGTTCCCTATGAAGAACAAGAAACCGGACCTGGCTTGGTTCTTATTGAAGGTGGAACTTTTGTAATGGGACGTACCGAACAGGATGTAGTTTTTCAATGGAATAACGTTCCAAGAAGGGTAACCGTATCCTCTTTTTACATGGATATGGCTGAAATAGCTAACGTGGATTATCGCGAATATATATACTGGCTATCTAGAGTTTTTGGCACAGATTATCCTCAGGTAGTTAAAGAAGCATTACCCGACACTCTCGTATGGCGTTCAAGGCTGGCTTACAATGAGCCTTATGTCGAATATTACTTCAGACATCCGGCCTATCAATATTACCCTGTTGTAGGCGTAAGTTGGACAAAAGCCACGCGCTATGCAGAATGGAGAACAGACCGTGTCAACGAGTATATTCTAATCCGTGAAGGTATTCTAAAAGTCGACCCAAACCAAACAGGTGAAGAAAACTTTAATACCGATGCATATCTTGCAGGTCAGTATGAAGGAATGGTAAAAAATGATCTTTATGATTTAAATCCCAGTGGAAGTGGAACTCGTAAAGTTCGTATGGAAGATGGTATTTTACTACCCAAATATCGCCTTCCTACTGAAGCTGAGTGGGAATTTGCTGCACTTGGTTTGATTGGCAATACTATTTTCGAACGTGTTATTGAAAGAAGAATTTATCCATGGAACGGGCATATACTGCGAACCGATTACCAAAAAAACATGGGTGATTTTGTAGTTAACTTCAAGCGGGGTAGAGGCGATAATATGGGTGTTGCAGGATATCTTAATGATGCAGCAGACATTACTGCTCCTGTTTATTCATACTGGCCCAATGATTATGGTTTGTACAACATGGGTGGAAATGTGTCTGAATGGGTTATGGATGTTTATCGCCCTCTTTCATTTGAAGATGTTGATGATTTCAGGCCTTTCCGTGGTAATCAGTTTATGACTAAAGTAACCGACGAAGAAGGTGCTATAGCAGAAAAAGATTCTTTGGGCCGTATTCGTTGGCGCCCTGTCACTCCTGAAGAATCTGCTGGGCGCAGAAATTATAGGTATTCTGACAATAGAGATTATTTAGATGGTGATTTTGTTTCCTCCATCTACTTTGACAATGAAGAAATGGCTGCAGAAGAAAATAAAAACCGCCTTATGTACGAATACGGAAGAACTTCTATGATTAACAATAATGCTCGTGTTTACAAAGGTGGTTCATGGAAAGATAGAGCTTATTGGGTCAGTCCTGGAACTCGTCGCTTCCTCGACCAAGACCTTGCAACCGATTATATTGGATTTAGATGTGCAATGACACGAGTAGGTAGTCCCGTTGGTCTTGGAAGAGGAACTGGAGGTAGACGTTAAAAAATTATGTAATAAATTCTTAATTTTAATCCCGCTCATATGCGGGATTTTTTAATTTTAGGACCATGAAGAATTTATATGAAGCTTTTCTCAAAAGTAAAGGTATTCAAACCGACACCAGAAGGCTCAAAAAGGGTGAAATTTTTATTGCTCTCAAAGGACAAAATTTTGACGCTAACACCTTAGTAGATGAAGCTTTACAAAAAGGTGCTGTTAAAGTGATTACATCCAATCCCACATTTTCTCATCATCCTGACTGTTTTTTTGTAAAAGATACTCTTGCTACTCTCCAGGATCTGGCAAATTATCACAGAAAGCAATTTAACCTCCCAATCATAGGAATTACTGGTACCAATGGCAAAACAACAACCAAAGAACTCATAGCTCACGTGCTTAGCCAAAAATACAAGTGTCTCTATACAACCTCAAACTTGAACAATCATATTGGTGTACCTCTCACATTATTACAACTCTCAAACATACATGAAATAGCTGTTATAGAAATGGGAGCAAATCATCCAGGTGATATAGCACAACTTTGTGAAATTGCCGAACCCACCTACGGTATTATTACAAACATCGGTAAAGCTCATCTGGAAGGATTTCTGACTTATGAGAATATTATTAAAACTAAGAATGAACTTTATCAATACATTAAAAATACCGATGGTACAGTTTTCGTCAATCAAGATGATGAGCTCCTCGTTTCTATTTCCACATCAATTAGTAAAAAAATTTATTACTCCATCTCAACTTTTCAAGTTCATATTCATGATAGATTTCCCCTAGTCTTTACATGGTCCTTCGAAAACAAATCGTATTTCTTAAAATCTAATTTCTTCGGAGAATATAATCTTCCCAACTTTCTTGCAGCTATCTGTGTGGGACTATATTTCAATATACCACCAGATACGATTAATAAAGCCTTGTCCGACTACGTTCCTCAAAACATGCGATCTCAAATAATCAAAACTTCTAACAATACTGTTATTTTAGACGCATACAATGCTAATCCTACATCGTTGCACAAGGTTTTAACTGAATTTCTGAATCAAGAAACACCCCTGCAAAGAGGACTCATTTTAGGTGAAATGCTCGAACTTGGAGAATACACAGCTGACGAACATGCTAAAATACTTAATTTTCTTGCACATCACGTGAAACAACATCAAAATATTCAACTTGTTATATTAGTTGGTAATAGCTTTTATCAATTCAAAGACGCATTTCCTTCGTTTATTTTTTTCCCAACTGCGGGAGAAGCTCATACATATTTAGAACAAAATCCTCCTTACCAATATCTTTTATTAATTAAGGGAAGTCGAGGAAATAAACTGGAAAATCTCATTCCTTTATTATGAAAAAATATATGGTCTTAGGTGTGATGTCTGGATCTTCTATGGATGGAATAGATATGGCTTTATGTGAGTTTGAATTAAAAAAAAATCAATGGACGTATAAAATAATCCATACCCAAACCACTCCCTATTCATGTAGCGAAATGGAACTACTTAAAAGCATGCATCACCTTCCTTCTGATAGATTCATAGAAGCAGATAGGCAAATAAGCAAAATTTACGCTGAAAAAATTATCGATTTTTTATCCACATACCGAACCACGCCCCAACTAATTGGTTTCCATGGTCATACTGTCTTTCATAACCCTTTTCGTGGTTACACTTATCAAGCAGGTCACGGTGGTATTATTGCTTCTTTAACTAGAATACCCGTTGTCAGTGATTTCCGTTCTCAAGATGTTGCTTTGGGAGGAGAGGGAGCACCTTTGGTTCCCCTAGGAGACGAAATTTTTTTTTCTGAATACGATGCTGTATTAAATCTTGGAGGAATTGCTAATGTTTCTTTCAAAGAAGGAGGTGTTCGCAAAGGTTTTGATATAGTGCCTGTTAACCAGGTCTTTAATTATTTGGCTAATTATAAAGGTCTCCCTTACGATTTCGATGGCAAATTGGCGCAAAGCGGTATCCTTATTCCTGAACTACTTATAGACATCTTAAAAATTAACAAGTTAAAGAACGAATCTTTGGGAAGGGAATTTGTCGAATCATTCTGGATTCCTTTATTAACAAAATATACAAATATTGCCCCTATAGAAAATATTTTACGAACAGTTGCAGAGGCAATAGCCGAAATTTTGAGCCAGAAGTTAAAAAATTTTAGAAATATTTTAGTTACTGGTGGTGGAGCATATAATTTATTTTTGATTAAACTCATTCAAGAAAAAATACCTAAAACACAGATTTTCATACCAAACGAACAAATCATTCAATTCAAGGAAGCGCTAATTTTTGCTTTTCTCGCCTTACTTAGATTCCTTAATAAGGAGAATACCTTAACTTCTGTAACAGGTGCAAATCGACCGTGCATAGCAGGTGCTCTTTGGATGCCATAAAAAAAGCCGCTTTCTAAGCGGCTTTTTCGCATTAATTGCAGTTTTTTTAATATTCCCACAAATCTTGTTCAAAATCGAAAATTTTGGCTTCAATTTCTTCACTCTTCAAGAGTGCATCTAACCCTGTCCAGGTTGGTGAAATATAGCGATCATAGACATTAGACGCTTTTATCACATAGCTACTGAAGAAACGTTTAAGAAAAAAGTCATCGTAACTCATACGCTGACCGTCATTAAATCGATTATACACTTCATATTTAGCAAGTATAGTACGTGCTTCCGGAAAATAAATCCAAAAATCCACTCTCGTTCCTTTCAAATTACCTTCTGCATCGTATTCTTCTCGTACAGGGCAAATTCCAAGAATTCGAACATCAAGTACGGACCGTTGCTTATCGAAAAACCAATCTTCTTTTATTCTAAACTGAATAACTGAAGCAGGATCATATTTCACTTCTATAACCGTATCAGGAAGAGGTTCATTAGTAATTGGGTGAGTACGACCTTTAATGGTATCCCATCGAACAAGTTTTTTCTTTAACTCAGCAGGAGATAGAGGGATCGTAAATTCGTCATTATCAGCACTATAGGCAGTTATTGTTCCTTCCTCCAAACCTTTAAGTAAAACCGAAATAAGGTTTATTCGATTATTGGTGGGTTTAGTTGGATAATAAAGAGGTTGATTAATTTTTTCACGCATATCAATTACCCTCCACACTCTTTCTGCCCAGAAAACATCAGCCTTTCTTAGCCATGGTAGGTTTACAGGTTTTCTATCTGGTGTATATTCTTTGTCCCATACTCTATCTGGTGGTATTTGGGCAACTAATATTTGCCCCACCAGGATCAATAAAAAAAATTGGGTGTATTTCATAACTTTTTCATTAATTCGTAATTCGTATTATAACTGAACCTAAATTTTTAGTTCCATCAGGACCTTTAGCAGTTATGTTGTCAAACCAAAAACGTTCACCCTTCTTAGCATTCTGTATTTTAGTTTTCATGTCAGATGTCATTTGATATCCTACTCCCTGAATATCAATCAGGTCTCCAGCTGGATTTTTGTAAGTAAAAGTATACGAAATCACATCATAACGTATATCAAAATCAAAATTTTCCATGACAGCAGTTACATAAGGAGAGGCCAATACTTCTGCTTTTGAATAATTTCCACCTGGCTTGCCAGCAATATAAGGTTTTGGAGTGGGTAATTTTTTAACTCTAAATTTTGCAACACCCATTTGCCTCACGGTTCCACTTCCTAATTCGGCAGAAACAGTGATTACAGATTCAGTTCCGCCTGAAACTCGTACGATATACTTGCCACTTCCCTGAGATATCATGCTTCCGTTAGAAATACTTACTCTTACCTTTTCATTCGGTACACCGGGAACTGACACTGAAACCGGATTATCAACTCCAATGTAAAAAACATTCATCTTTTCTGGAGATACTGTAGCAGATGGAGCAGCCACAAAATAAGAGGATCGGAAAGGATATTTCATCACTTGTCCATTCTTGCTGATGATCTCGATAATTCCGCCGTATTTTCTTTCTCCCAAACCCGCAGCTTGCACTTCATATATCCCATAACCATCTTTACCTTCAATTACTTGCTGATCACCAATTACTTGTAAGTTTACAGTATCAACATCAGACCCAATAATTATCTTTGGTTGTTGTCTCGAATCATATGCAGCAACAAAAATTTCTGCACGATATTTTTCACCCTGTAATACATAATTACTTTGGGCTATAACTTTTGCTCCAACCTTATCAAATGAAAATCCTTCAAGATCCACAGAAGCATAAAGCATCCCAACTACATCTGCTTCTGCATTACGCACCTCGAGAATCAATTTGTTGAGCAACACCACATTAGCAGCTAAAATAGTATGGTAAAAATTGGTAATTTGCCAACTGGCCGTTCTATCACCTTCTACAGTTGGAAATTCTTTTTCAACATTTAGTCCTAGGCTTACCCGATCCTTATACTTCCCCAAGAGTTCTTCCATCTTTTTCTTGAAGTTTATAATTGCAGTTTTTAGTTGAAAAACTTTACAATTACCTTCTCCTTTTACTTCATCACAACCTTTGAAAAAATAATGCGTTGGTGTATCATAATTATCCTTACTAGAGATTTCAGCTAAAAAAGGTTTATTACTTTTTAACATCTCTTCTTCCATTTTCTTCACCTCCTCCGGGGTCAGTCCTTCACATTCAGCAACCACTTCATATTTCATAGTCTCTATAAGTGCTACCAGTTTGTCAGCCTCTTGTTTCACTATTTTTGCCTTTTCATAAGCATCCCTCACTTTATCTGGCATTATAGCCATAGCTTGTTCAAAAGTTTTGTAGTTGGACTCTACCTTACCTTTGAAAATTCGATTAGTTTCCATGATGCTATCGTTCACTATGACAAACGCATTAAGTATATCTTTGGATACATTTAAGGCTAATAAAGCAGTTAAAACCAGATACATCATGGCTATCATTTTCTGGCGTGGCGTTTCAGGACAGTTTTTTGCTCCCATTGTTTTCTAACCTTTAATTTATGAACGATTAATATTCATGGCTGCCAGCATGTTACCATACACCGTATTAAGAGCTGCTAAGTTCCTTGTTAGCAAATTAGCTTGTTCTTTGTATGCATTAATTGCTCCCATTGTTTCTTCAATACTTTTTGTAAAAGCATCTACATTTTGAGAGAGAACTTTTGCCTTTTCAACCTGCTGTTGCACTTGCTGATTGTGAGACTCATAAATTGTATTTAAGGCCGAAAGATTTCTTATTACTTTGTCTAATTGTTCAGCAAATGCTGATGGATTTAGCTTAGAAAAATCAACAGCTTCTGTTGCCTTGGATAATACTTCAGCACTCACTTGATATTTCTGAGATAACAGTTGAGCAGATTGAGAAGCAGATTTTATGCTGCTGAGTAATTCATCGTTCGCAGAAATATCATGCTGAAAAGCTTTTGACAGATTGTTAAAAGACTGACCTGCAAGATTTAAATTCTCGACAGTCTTTTCAGCTGATTCATTGAGCTTCTCGCCAAGTTGAGAAGTTTTCTGAAAAGAAGCAGCAGTTTGCTGATAAACATTGGCCAAAGAACTCACACTTTCGCTTGCTTTGTTTAGATTTGCAACATAGTTATCAGTTGCAGAAACAGCACTAGCGATGCTAGATAATTTATTTGCATTATCACTAAGATTTCTCATACCATCAGCCAGTGATTGAACAAGCTCTGGTCCTATTTTTGCATCCTCCAACATTTTATCAAGTTTCTCAGAAATACTTTCCCCAGTTGCCTTTTTGGGCTGAGGCTTCCATCCTTCTTTTTCAGCTTCTTCTGGATGATAAAGTCCCCACAATTCTGGGTATACTAGACTCCAGTCAGGTTCAACATGTAATGGTTCAAAAGCTGATAGAAAAAAGATGATGGCTTCAGTGGTCATCCCAATAGTAAGCATTGTTCCAGCACCTGGCCAGTGCATAATTTTGAACAATGCTCCCAAAATAACAGCTGAAGCACCCCAGCCATAAACATAAGCCATCGTTCTTTTGAAACCTCTACTTTCAAAAATTCTGGTAAATTTACTCATATGGATTCTTCTTTAGAATTATGCCTGCGGTTTATCTGTACACATTGGATGAAAGAGGTCCATCCCCTTTCATACGACCTAAATAGGTTTGAACATTTCTAAACCCTATATAAGATTTGGCCGTATCTTGAAATTCATATGTTCTACTACTTACTTGCATGAAAAAGCCTATATCCTTCCACGAACCTCCTCTTACAACTTTTCTTTTCAAAACTTCGGGATCCGTATCCTTGGCTTCGTATTGATAATCCATATTTAAATCATGTGCAAACTGATAGGCTGACTCATCGAAAGCATTACTTGTCCATTCCGCAACGTTGCCAGCCATATCGTACAATCCATAATCGTTGGGAGCATAATGAGCTACTATCACTGTATGGAATCCACCGTCATCTGGATAATTACCACGCAAAGGCTTGTAGTTACCAAGGAAGCATCCATTAGAATTACGAATGTACGGGCCACCCCACGGATATGGACTTAAATCTAGCCCTCCACGAGCTGCCCACTCCCACTCACTCTCTGTTGGCAAGCGAAAATCATTAACAATCACCTGACCTATGTGAATCAGGTAAGAGTTCATATATTGAGTCCTCCAAATACTGAATGCTCTAGCCTGTTTCCAATTAATACCTACTACTGGATAATGATCATAAGCTGGATGCCAGAAATAATTCTTTGTCATAGGCTCATTAAAAGAGTAGGTAAAGTCATGTACCCAACACAAAGTATCAGGGTACACGTTGATGACATCCTGTCGAATATATACCGAACGATTTTTATATCCTTGAGGACGATTTATGAGTGAAGCTGGGTTTTCTTGATATTTTCTATCACTTTCCATGATTGGGTTTTGCATTTCTTTTTTGGCAGCTGCTTTGTAATCAATCCACCAATATCTAAAATTTAACTTTCTAGGATCTATTTCTTTTCTACGATAGAAGCGCTCATCCTCTGGCATATACAATTCCTCCAGAACCTGTCGTACTGTCTCATCATCTGAGTTCCAGTCAAGACGCTTTCGCCAATTTAGATATGGTTCATCAAATGTTTGACCAAATTGATCCTCAGTAATTAAATAATCCTCGATTTGCTCACCCAGCATTTTCCTTGCAATGGAATCTCTTACCCAATATACAAATTGCCTATATTCGTTGTTAGTAATTTCAGTTTCGTCCATATAAAATGCTTGCACAGAAACAGTTTTTGCTGTCTGTAATTGATTATATGGTACATCCTGATCATTCTGACCCATTACATAGCTACCTAGTGGAATGAAAACCATACCATAAGGATCTGGCTGAAAGAAAGGTTCACGTCCACGCACACCCACCAGATTTCCTTTGTCGCTTGTTGTACAAGAATACAACAAAAGGATTAAGGAAACTAGGGCCAGGAAATTTTCTTTTCTGGATTTCATAAATTTTAACTTAATTTTTTTGTTTTTACGTAACATTTTCAGAATTGTTTCATTAAAAACGTACATTTCTGTAGCTTTCAGGTATTTTTACCACTTTAATTTTAAAACAGTATTGTAAAAATACCTCATGACTACCACTACTTCTGCCATCCTTACCCATTTGACTTGTGGTCAAATCATAACTATATCCAACGCTAAGATTTTCCAAAAATTGACCTCCTAGATTAATTGCAATGGCATCCTGTACTCTATAACTTAAACCGCCCCAGAACTTTTCATTGTAAACAATGCCGGCGTGAATATCATACTGAGCAGAAGAAAAATCAGTTTTAACAAGCAAAGAAGGAGTAATAACAAAAGAAGGATTGGACGGTAATGCATATTCATAGCCACCAACAAAGTAATAATGTCTTTTTAGTTGTGGAGCAACATTGGAGCTAAAGGAGGCTTTGGATTGAAGTAGCTGAGAAGCTGAAAAACCGACATAAAACTTCTGTGGTATTCTGTAGTAAGCCCCCATGGCAATATCTGTAACCATAGAACTTTGAACCCCTTGTGCCGTCAGTAGAGGATCTCCATTATCTAATGGATTAAATTTTGAGAAATCAATCTTTTTATTTAAAAAACCAATCATTAAACCTATACCCAAATATCCACCCTGAAGTGGACGCCGATAAGCATAACCAAGTTTTACTCCAATGTTACTCTCATAGCCTAACTTATCATTGAACAAAAACAAACCTAAACCTCCTCTGATTGGATTTACATTAGAATGTAGTGAAAAAGTATATGTAACAGGATTAACAGCGTTGTCGTTTTCTTTAAAACCAACCCATTGATTTCTGTACATAGAACTAATGCAAATCTTTTCAAGACTACCTATATATCCAGGATTAAAAGAAAGTATGTTTGCCCAAAATTGAGTAAATTGCATTTCCTGCTGAGAATGACCTATCAATACATACAAGACTACGAACAAAACCGTTAAGGTTTTCTTAATATTCATAATTTTAAAATTTGACAATTAACAATAAGACTACTTGCAAAAATAATTTTTTTTTGAAAAACAAAAATAAAAATTTATTTTTTATAAAAGTTTCTGGTATGTTTTCCACCATCTAGCTGGAATTATATTATTGAGAGCTTCTTGATAATCATCGTACGTACAAGGAATCAGGAGATGTCTCTCCAAGTTAGGTTTGCTTTTAGATGAAAAAGGTACTTCCATCCACCATCGGTTGGAAATATTACTTTTGTAGAAAACAAACTCCGTTTTAAGTTCGCTATTAGCAACAATGTATTTTAAAAAACCTTCTTTATCAACATAGGGATTTTCATGTGGACGGTTATAGTAGCCATGAACAAAATACCACAACATTTGAGCAATTAATGAGTATGATACGCGTGTTAGTGTCTCATTATGAGATTGTGTCGAAATTACATCACCAAAAACAGCAAGAGCTGAAAGATTTTCGTTCATACCTGCAATTCTCATGATCTGACATATTTCTTCGCCCGTAAGGCCATTAGGAGATAAAAAAGTAGTAGCAGGAAAGTCAGCAAAACGAACAGAGTTAAGATCCACTGAGACAATATCTGATGAACGAATGACAGGTTCTACTTCATGAATAAGGTTCTGATGAATTTTTCCAACCCTTACCAAATCAAAATGCAATTTTTCAAATAAATCAAGTATTTGCTCCTGCACATAATAAGACTGGAATGCGAGTGCTGAAAAATTAAATAAATAATTCGGTTCCCTATTGATTAAATAAGTTACCCAATTAATTTCATCAACTTGATCTCTCTGATGATCAGCATCTATTAAGGCATCAATGGTAGCAATATTCACAATTTTTTTCATCTTTTCGTAAGCGTTATATATGCCAAGCATCTCGTGATGCTTAAAACCTAAATAAACAGGCAAAGCATGATTTGAAATACAATAAGACACAATTGTTGATAAAACTTCGCATGTATCCTCAAAAGTTTTTCCTTCGACAACATCTCCAATATCGATCAAGTTTACTTCAGTAAAATGAGAAATTAATGGATAAAAAAACAAACGTACGTTTTTTGAAAAAGAAAACTTATCATCGGAAGAACTAAGACCGAAAAATACTATGCTACCCTCCTTGATTTCAGGAAAACTTGATTTATTATCATATTTCAATACTTGTGAACCAATTTGATAAGGTAAATAATTTTTAGTCGTTAACCAATCTGGTATGGGGATTAAAAGATCTTCTAATTCCATTTACTTTTTCTTTTTAATGTTTTTTGATCTTTGCCGTTGGTTGTTTTTTGGATCCTCAGGCCCTTTAGTTTTTAAATATTCTTCCACAATTTTCTCCAAATCATGTTTGGACAATTTTTCAAAATCTTGAACATGTCGAAGAGGGATGTTATGTTGTTTGTATTTAATGTAAGGACCAAATTTACCTTTGACAATAAGAATATCTTTATCAAACTCTTTCAAAACTCGGATTCCTTCATTATGATTTTTTTCTATAATACGCTGAGCATCTAATAGCGTTAACTTAGTCGGGTCGATACCTGGCGGTATTGAAAAATACTTTCCATCGTAATGTATAAAATAACCATATTTGCTAGAACCTACTGTAACTTCACCTTTTTCCAATCTTCCTAGTTTTTTTGGAAACTCAAACAAAGATAGGGCTTCTTCCAATGTTATCTCTTCGACAGATTGATGCGCAAGCAAACTAGCAAATCTGGGTTTTTCCTCATCTGCAGCATCTCCAAGTTGAGCCATGGATCCATAAGGACCTACCTTCACGTAAACTTTTTTTCCTGTTTTAGGATCGATTCCTAATAAACGCTGTCCTTGAAATTTACCTGATAAATGCTCAACTTCGGATAATTTCCGACTAAACTGTTTATAAAACTCATCTACGACAACTTGCCATGTTGTTTTACCTTCAGCAACTTCGTCGAATTGCTGCTCGAGGCTAGCTGTGAAACCATAATCAACAATATCAGCAAAATAATGAGTTAAAAACTTATTGACGACAATTCCTAGATCTGTTGGAACTAGTTTATTTTTTTCACCTCCAAACTTTTCACTGATTATTTTTTTAGTGATTTCACTTCCCTCGAGTACAAAATGAATCACTTTTCTTGTTTGAGGAGGAAATGATTTTTTTTCTACATATTTCCTTTTCTGGATGGTTTCGATGATAGGAGCATAAGTACTTGGTCTGCCAATACCTAATTCTTCTAAGCTTTTTACAAGTTGGGCTTCGCTGTATCGGTAAGGAGGATGTGTGAATTTCTGTTCGGCTGTTATTTTCTCATAATTTAATAAATCGTTCAGAGAAAGAGAAGGCAAGTGAAATGAACCGTCCATTGAATCTTCATCTTCATGGCTTTCCTCGTACAAATGTAAAAAACCATCAAACACAATTATTTCCCCTTTGGCTATGAAGTAAAAATTCTGCAAAACAGGAGAAGATATATGAATAATTGTTCGCTTAAGTTTAGCTTCGGTCATCTGTGATGCCACGGCCCGTTTCCAAATAAGCTCATATAGTTTTTGTTGTTTTGTATTTCCTTCGATAGAAAGCCGGTCTATGTATGTAGGTCGAATTGCTTCGTGAGCTTCTTGTGCACCCTTGGTCTGAGTCTCAAACTGACGTGGTTTACTATAAACTTCACCAAATTTTGAAAACACAATTTTTTTTATTGCTTGAATAGCTAGATTCGATAAGTGAACACTATCCGTTCTCATATAGGTAATCCATCCTTCTTCATACAACTGCTGAGCAATGTACATGGTTTGAGAAACACTAAAACCAAGCTTACGAGATGCTTCCTGTTGTAAAGTAGATGTTGTAAAAGGAGGAGGAGGCACACGTAACCCTGGTTTTTCTTCAATATGAGAAACAAAAAAAGACGCATTTTTAAGATGCTCAAGCACCATCAAGGCTTCTTTTTCGGAATTGAATTTTTCGTTCAATTCTGCATGGAATTTCTTTCCATCAGCAGTAAGAAAAATTCCTGTTATTTTGAAAAATTCTTCTGGTTGAAAATGTCTAATTTGTTCTTCACGTTCAACTAACAGACGAACTGCTACCGACTGAACTCGGCCTGCACTAATAGCAGGTTTAACTTTTTTCCATAACAATGGTGAAAGTTTATAACCTACAAGCCTATCTATGACACGTCTAGCTTGTTGTGCATTGATCAAGTTAAAATTTAAAAAACGTGGATTAGCCACAGCCTCTAAGATGGCTGGTTTTGTGATTTCGTGAAAAACAATTCGCTTTGTCTTTTCAGCAGCTAATTGGAGAGTTTCGTATAAATGCCATGCAATGGCCTCGCCTTCACGGTCCTCATCCGTTGCTAGCCAAACGACATCAGATGTAGAAATACTTTTTTTGAGCTCTTCAATGATCTTTTTCTTTTCAGGTAGAATAACATATGTAGGTTTATAGTTGTTCTGAATATCAATGCTCAATTTATCTTTGGGGAGATCCCTAACATGACCATAACTTGATTTGACTTCAAATTCCTTTCCCAGAAAACGAGCTATAGTTTTAGCTTTCGCAGGAGATTCAACAATAACCAAATTTTTAGCCATTCAGTTAAATTTGTTGGCAAATAAAATAATTTTTGGAAAAATTTTGTCATTTAATTATGGAGGCAAGATCAGATGCAGATAAGAAAGGGTAAAGTGTACGAAGAAATAGCAGTTGACTATTTAAAGCAGAAAGGTTATATTATACGAGAAGTTAATTGGCGATGGAGAAACAAAGAAATTGATATCATAGCAGAAACAAAAGACTGGCTTATTATTGTCGAAGTAAAAGGGAGAACTAATTTGACATATGGTAAGCCTCATGAATTTATTAATGAAGCTAAAAAAAAGTTCCTTACTGAAGCTGCAGAAGCTTATATTAATCTAAATCAAATCTCTTTCAATATACGTTTTGATGCTATTTCCGTATACGAATGCAACAATCAATTTGTAGTCGAACATTTCGAAAATATTTTTATGCTGTAATAATTGAACGTTGTTATTTTATGAAAATATGCTAAATTCGTATGATGAAATTTTTAGGTTTATTACTGGTATGTAGTGTTTCTTTATTAGCTGCTCAGGATTTTCAAGCATTTATTAAAGGAGGCATCATTGCTTCCCAAGTACATGGTGATCAATTATCTGGTTTTAATAAAATGGGACTTACCGGTGGATTGGGTGTGGAGTATCCTTTTCCTAAATTTAATGCGCGATTGGAAATTCTTTTTTCCCAAAAAGGAAGCAGGAAAAATCCCACCAACGAAGACCCAACAAAATATCTTATGCGTCTAAATTACGTAGAAGTTCCCTTACTCATATGTAAATTTTTTAACTCTACCATTGGTGTTGAACTAGGAACATCTAGTGGTATTCTTTTGAAAACAGACAATGTCGAATGGGATATCAATGGACAAATCGTGGCTCGACAACCCTTTCGCCGGTTTGAATGGGCTGGACATGTGGGTTTAATATACATGATCAATGAGCATTCACAAATTCACATGCGTTACAGCAACTCAATATTACCTATCAGACCTTATCCCTCTGGAACCTCATCGTATTATTTTTATGATAGAGGCCAATACAACATTGTTATTTATTTTACTTATGAACACTACTTTAAAAGAAAAAAGTAAAAAAATTATCATAGCTGTAACTGGTGCTTCAGGAAGCATTTATGCTTATGAGGCAATTCGAATGTCGATCAAATCTGAGGCTGTAAAAGAAATTGCTCTAATTTTTTCATCATACGGAGAAAAGGTCTGGAAGTATGAAAATATGACTATTCCTGTAAGTGAGAAATTAACATTTTTTTCCAACGAAGATTTATTCGCGCCTCCCTCTTCGGGTTCAGCACTTTACGATATCATGTTCATTATTCCTTGCTCTATGGGTACGCTTGGTAAAATCGCTAACGGCATAGCAGACAACCTTATTACTAGAGCAGCTGACGTGATGCTTAAAGAAAAACGACAACTTTGGCTTGCAATACGGGAAACCCCTTACAATTCCATTCATCTAAAAAACATGAAAACTGTGGTGGATGCTGGCGGTGGAATATTTCCTCTTTCACCATTTTTTTATCATCATCCTCAAGAAATTGCGGATCTTATTCAACCCCTCGTATCACGATTACTGCATCTTGCTGGTATCGTTGAACCTATCATACAATGGAAAAAATGAAAAGAAAACCGTTTTTGTATGAGTATGATGTTAAAATTTTGCTTGTATTCGAACAGGCCATAGCCGGAAAATCTGATTATTTTTATTTTTTACTTGAAAATGGTTATCCAGAATTAGCTGCTTTGGCCAATTCCATTCGAGGAGACCAAAAAGCTTTCAAATGGCTACTCGAACATCATTATCCCGAACTAGCTGCATTGAGTGATGCTATAGATTCAGAAGAATCAGCCATGGCCTGGCTCTTGAAACACAACTACCTTTTTTACGGGATTTTTGCCGATGCCTGCAGAGGTGTTCAGCCAGCGCGGGAATGGCTCAAAAAAAATGGTGGTGAAATCTTCTTAAGAATAGCGACGACTGTATATGATTTGCTCATCGAACAACAAGATATGTCGTGGGATTACCATAAGTTACGTTTGTAAAAAGAAATATTTTTTTGCATTTTAAAAAAATGTATAACTTTGCAAGCGTTTTTTAATTGACTCAGTAGCTCAGCAGGTAGAGCACATCCCTTTTAAGGATGGGGTCTTGGGTTCGAATCCCAACTGGGTCACATTTTTGAGCAATTTTTTTAATATAAAACAATATCCAGTGGCTGATGAGGTAAGCCAAAAAAATCTGTGATCATAGAACTGACGAGCTTACCTTTGTATAAGTAAACACCATTTCTAAACCCAACTGAAGCTTTAAGATATTCTTCAATTCCTCCTTCATCCGCTATGTCTACCATCAAAGGTGTAAAAAAATTACTTAAAGCATAGGATGCGGTTTGTGGGTACTTGGATGGAATGTTAGGCACACAGTAATGGATAACATCATAATAAACATAATAAGGCTCGTTGTGATTAGTTAAACGAGAAGTCTCAGAACATCCTCCCTGATCTATACTGACGTCAATAATCACAGATCCGGCTTTCATTTCCCTAACCATTTCTTCTGTAATCACGATAGGTACTCGACCTTTATCAGAATGCAATGCACCAAAAACCACATCTGCTGATTTCAATGCCTTAGTGAGCACTTTTGGATGAATGATAGATGTAAAAACCGATCTTCCTAGTGCCATCTGAAGACGACGTAATTTATACATCTGATTATCAAAAACTTTTACCTCAGCTCCAAAACCAAGTGCAGCTTTAGCAATATAGGTACCTACTGTTCCAGCACCAATGATTACCACCTCACAAGGACTAATTCCGGAAACAGCACCAAACAATTTACCTTTACCAATGTCGTTTCTGCTAAGCAGCTCAGAGGCTATTTGGACAGCAGCCATTCCGGTTATTTCACTCATAGCAACCAAGACAGGAAAGAAACCACTGTTATCCTTAATAAATTCCAATGCAATAGCTGTTACCTTATGCTGAATGAGCTTTTTAAAATAATCCACATTTTGCATCGTAACATGAAGAGCAGAGAAAATCATTTGATTTTCACGAAGTTTATCAATTTCCTCATGCAACATGGGAGCAACCTTAAGAATAACATCACACTGATAAACTTCATCTGCTGTCTCTACAATTGTGGCACCAGCCTCTATATATTCATGATCAAAAAAATGGGCATTTTTCCCAGCATTACTTTGAACTATGACATCAATTCCATTTTGTACAAGAATTCCCACACCGTCAGGTGAAAGTGAAACTCGATTCTCTTGAAATGCAATTTCACGAGGAACTCCCAAGGTAAAGGTTTTCTTTTTACGAGGCAGTTCAATTTTTTCTTCCACTGGCAAAAGCTGCCCCGCAGGACCTAAATAATATTTTGATTTTTCACTCATGTGGTAATTCAATTATAATTTTACGCTCAAGGGGATCTAAGGTGTCTTTGATACGAACATTAATTTTTTTTACATCAGCTAATATGCCCTCGAGCTTCTCTGCCCATTCTATAAGAACTATTGAATCATCTTCCAAGATTTCATGCAAACCAATTTCTAATGCTTCTTTCTCATTCGATAATCGGTAGGCATCAACGTGATAGATTTTCTTATCCTTGCTTTCATATTGATGAATAATAGCAAATGTAGGACTTCCTATGTTTGCTTCACCTCCACCCAGTGCTTCAACAAGATGACAAATCAAGGTCGTTTTGCCTGCCCCTAATTGTCCATAAAAAGCCATAACGGGATGCTTCTGAACAAGAACCCCCATAATTCTAGCCACCCATGGAATATCGGTTAAATACACTTTCTCGAATTGAATAATCATATCTGATTTATTTTGGTTTCATAAAAACATAAGGAACCAAGATTTCCTCCATAGAAATCCCTCCGTGCTGAAAGGTGTTCAGAAAATAACGCTCAAATTCACCTTGCCTCGTGGGGTAGACAAAATAATCGGATGACGTACAAAACATGTATGAAGTAGTAACATCAGGCTTAGGCAGATAAAATGCCTCGGGATTCTTAATTTGATAAACCTTACGTTCATCACATTTTAGATTTCTTCCATACTTGAAACGAATATTTACGTTTGTTTCTCTATCAGCTAGAATACGTACTGGTTTTTTCACCCTGATATTGCCATGATCGGTTGTGAAAAAAACATGATATCCCTTTTGTCCTGCTAACTGAAGAAATTTAAAAAGTAAACTATGTTCAAACCAAGATCGAGTAGTTGCACGATAAGCACGCTCATCTATAGCCAATTCTTTAACGAGCTCAACATTGGTTTTGGCATGTGAAAACGTGTCTACAAAATTGTATATTACAACCAAGAGTGGATATTTTAGAAGTTCGTTGGCTTTTTCAAACATCTGTCTTGCCCCGTTAGCATTTAATATTTTTACAAATTCATGCTTAAGGGTCAAACCAAAACGTTTGAGATATTGTTCAAAAAGTTCAGGTTCATATTTGTTTCGAGAAATTTCTTCTTCATCATCAACCCAATAGAGGGGATATTTTTGTTTGATCTGCAAGGGCATAAGCCCGCTAAATAACGCATTACGTGCATATTGAGTAGCAGTTGGTATAATGCTCAAATATTTTTCCTCTAGATCTATGTAGAAGTACTCTTCCATTAAGCCCTTTATCGCAAGCCACTGGTCTAACCTGACATTATCGATCACTAAAAGCAAGTTTTTTTCATTTTGTCCAAGAAGAGGAAAAAATCTCTTTGCTAATATGTTGTGAGACATGATTATTTCAGAATCCATTATGAAAGAAAGGTAATTGTCCATGTAAAACTTAGCAAAACTCCTATTTGCATCGTCTTTTAGGGCCCATAAGGTTTCCTGTAATTCATGAGAAACGTCATCCATAGAAATTTCCCTCATGACCAGATCATAATAAAAATTTTCCCAATCTTCTAGTGATCGAAGGAACTGCAAGCGTTGTTGAAATTCGTTGAATTCAGCTGGGAAAGAACGCACAGTTTTTTCTTTAATAAGCTCTTGTTTGTCAAAATGTTTCTTGAGTACAGCTAACAACTGATGAAGATTGATGGGTTTGATTAAATAGTCAGAAATGCGAGCTGCAATAGCTTGATTCATCAAACTTTCTTCTTCACTTTGTGTAATCATCACCACAGGAACAAAAACATGTATTTTTTTCAAATCCTCCAGGAATTCCATCCCCGTTTTGCCAGGCATGCGCTCATCTAGAAAAATGATATCAAATTTCTCCCGTCTTAGCAAATCAATGGCATCGACACCATTAGTCACAGAAGTAACTTCGTAATTTCTGGCCTCAAGAAATTGTATGTGAGTTAAAAGAGTTTCAATTTCATCATCAACCCAAAGTATACGATATCTTGATTTCGACATAAAGTATATTTTTGCTACAAATCATTGTTTTACAAAATTAATGAAAATAACGTTTCATGAAAAGTAAAATTGTAAATGATCCAGTGTATGGATTTATTACTATTCCAGGAGGTGTAATAGCCGAAATTATAGATTCGCCTTGTGTTCAAAGACTTAATCGTATTCATCAATTGGGTTTTTCGTATTTGGTCTACCCCGGAGCAACTCATACACGCCTGGGGCATACCATAGGTGCCATGCATCTGCTACAACAGGCTATTCATATTCTTGAACACAAAGGTGTTTCCATCACTCCAGAAGAAAAGACAGCAGCACTTATTGCCATAGTCTTGCACGACACAGGACATGGACCTTTTTCGCATGCTCTCGAAAGGCAATTTTTTACTCATCACGAACAGATTTCAAAAGCCTTTTTCAATCAACTTAAAATCAAATACCCATCCGAGGTATCTTTAGCTCTTGAAATATTCAACAATACTTACTCCAAGCCATTTCTCCATCAACTTATTTCCAGTCAGCTAGATGTTGATAGGCTTGACTACCTTACTCGCGATAGCTTTTTCACTGGAGTATCTGAAGGAGTTATTGGAACAGATCGTATCATACACATGCTTTGCCTTGCAGGTCAAGATCTAGCTATAGAAGAAAAAGGAATCTATTCAATTGAAAAATTTATTGTGGCCCGAAGACTTATGTACTGGCAAGTTTACTATCACAAAACCGTTGTTTCAGCTGAAAAAATGATTAACTCTGTGATTAGTAGAGCTAGAGATTTGTTAGTTTCTAACAGGAATGTATTTGCATCACCACATTTACTTTATTTTTTACAATCAAGACCATTTCAAGAAAACATTGACGAAGAATTTTTATTGCACTTTACATATCTTGATGATAGTGATATTTTATCTGCTCTAAAAGTTTGGCAAACCGATGACGACCCCGTTCTTTCATACCTTGCAAAATCTATGATTCATAGGCAACTTTTTAAAACTCAATTTTTCAAAGAAAACATTCCTTTCGAATGGTTAGAAAAAATTAAAAACCTTATTCGCACCTATTTTAAAGTACAGGAAAACGAAACCAACTACTTCATGTCTTACGGCAAAATCGAAAACAATGCATACAATTCCTTTCAAGATAAAATCTGGATTTTGATGAATAGTGGAGAAAAAGCCGACATAGCAGAAGTTTCTGAGCAAATGAATAAATTTATTAAAGAATACACAAGTGTTAAATATTATCTGACCCTCCCAAAAGAAATTTGGAAGTTCTTAACATAAATTTTGATGAAAACACCATATGAATTTGCACTTCATGCTTATTATTTGTTGCATCAAATTCCTGAAGCCTCAGGTAATGAAAAAAAAACAGCTAGCACATTACTTCAATTGATTGAAGAGCTAAAGCCCGATATCCTTTTATCACAAGTAGGCGGCAATGGTATTTTAGCATTGTGGAAAGGAAATAGTTCGCTAAATCCAATCATTTTGCGATGCGAAATGGATGCTGTCTATTCCCTAGAAGAGGAAAAATACTTACACCTTTGTGGTCATGATGGACATATGGCTACTATGCTTGGAGTAGCTTGTTACTTTCGTAGCAATAGCACTACGTTCAAGAGACCGTGGGGTATATTATTTCAACCATCCGAAGAAAATGGAAAAGGAGCTCAACTTATTATACAAAGCGGTATTTTAGAACAATACAAACCTCACTGCATGATTGGTTTTCATAATATTCCCGAATATCCACTTGGGCAAATTATTTCTAAACCTAATTATTTCAGTGCCACGGTCAAAAGCTTTTCAATCCAGTTAAATTGCTTTGCCACACATGCATCCCAATCACCAAAACAAACATTGCTTGATGCTATCTTTTATCTTCATGAGGGTTTAAAAGGATTATGCTACGAAGATAATTTCAATTTCTTTAATTATACGCCAATTTGCATTGAAATGGGATCGTTGCATTATGGTGTAGTTCCTTCGAAAGCGTTTTACCATATTACACTACGAGGATCTTCACCCGAACTGCTTGAAAATAAATTAAATGCATTTTATGGTCTATTACAAAGTGCATCTAATAGTTTTGGTTTTCATATCAACTATGAGGTTGTAGAGTACTTTCCTCCAATATCTAATGATTTATCATTATATCGTTTGCTAAAAGAAACAGCAAAAGAAATGAATTATCAGTTTATCGAGTCTCATAAACCTTTTCCGTGGGGAGAAGATATGGGCTATTTTGCTCAATATTTTCCAACTTGCTTTTTTTGTTTAGGTAGCGGAACGGATAAATCTTTACACACGAAGGAATTTTACTATCCTGAGCTTCTTCTTCACAAAGGAATCATTTTTTTGGTGTCTTTGATAAAGAAAATGGAAAAAGAATTATAAAAACCTCAATTGAGTTGTGGATCAGAGGGTAGAAAAGTCCAAAAAAGATAGTCCTTACCAAGATGATATATCATCCTTTTCCATAAATCATGAGGAGGAATCGAAAGAAGCTGATCAAGATTGGGAGGGATGACAACTGCCCATGTATTTTCTTGTAATTCTCTTTCTAATTGCCCTGGTCCCCAACCACTATAACCCATAAAAAAGCGATATTCATTCTCTTTTAACTTTCCCCCCTCTAGAGCATCAAAAAAATCATTGACATTACCGCCCCAGTAGAGAGAACCTCCTATATTCATTCCTCCACGTATGATGTCAGGTCTCCTATGAATAAAAAAGATACTTTTCGGATCAACCGGCCCGCCAAAATAAATATCAAGTTTTATTCCAAGAGCATCAAATAAATCACTCTGAACACCTTTAAGCATTTTATTTAAAATAACACCAAAACTTCCTTCATCGTTATGTTCGATCAATAAAACAGTTGTGCGATGAAAGTATTTGTCTTGCAAAAGTGGTTCTGCAACCAAAATTCTCCCTGTTAAAGGTTTGATGGAGTTGAACTTGATTTCGAACATTTCAGCGTTTCTTTTATATATTTGACGTTAAAAATTAACAAAAGTTATTCCAATCACAAAAAAATGAAAAATTTTACATTTCTCGCCCTACGTAACAAGTATCCAGATTTTTACTTCACTGATTTTTCTTTTTCTTGGACTAATAAAAAAACTCTACAACTTAAATATAGTTATGCCATTCCACCTGACTGGGAGTTTAACCCGGAAGTCCGAATTACTTTCGGCGACAATCTAAGCATGCAAGATATCCACTTGGAGGTTTTTGTTAAAGCTATTGGGATGATAGAACTTATAAGTTACTGGAAAGCTACCTGTTCACCCAATGTCTACTTGGCTCCATTAAAACTTCTGCCTGAAGAAATAGATTTTTGGTTAACCGTCTTCTATTATGGTCTGGGTGAGTTTTTTTACAAAAACAACATAACCACATCCCAAGAGGATTTCTTGAATTTTAAAGTATCTACTCTCAAAAAAAAACATATTTTCGAGTACCCATTTGAGGATAATAAAATAATTGTTCCTATAGGTGGAGGAAAAGATTCCATTGTAACATTGTCCATTCTTAAAAAACATGGTTATGAAGTCATACCATTTGTTGTAAATCCATCTGAAACAACTAAAAATATTCTTCGTCTAGCAGGTTACTCTGAAAAGGATAGTGTTTTCGTTCACAGAGAAATTGACCATCGTCTCTATATCATGAACGAACGTGGATATCTCAATGGTCACATTCCATTTAGTGCTGTTCTGGCCTTTTATTCTATCATGATTGCAGCAATGGTTAAAGCACGTCATATTGCTCTCTCCAACGAAAGTAGTGCCAATGAAAGTACCATCCCCGGCACTCTCATTAACCACCAGTATTCAAAAACGTTTCATTTTGAGAAGATATTTAGAACATATGTCCATAACCACATGTCTCCTACCTCAAATTACTTTTCTTTTTTAAGACCTTTGAATGAATTACAAATTGCAGCACTATTTTCACAAATGCCGGAGTTTCATGCAGTCTTTAGAAGTTGCAATGCCGGAAGCAAGAAAGGTATTTGGTGTAATGAATGTCCGAAATGTCTCTTCACACATATCATTCTCTCTCCCTTTTTAGAACCTTCATACATACGCAATAATATAGGATTACACACCTTTGACAATGAAAATCTAAGCCAAGAATTACTTCAACTGATAGGTCAAACCGAAGAAAAACCTTTTGAATGCGTAGGCACCATGGACGAAGTCAAAACTGCTTTAGCTTTTATTTTACAATATCGATTTGATGGAAAACAATTACCTGTTCTACTTGATAAAGTCGCTAGATTTATATCTTTTGAAAAATCCCAAGATATTAATCATTTTTTGAAGCAATTCAACCCTGAACATTTTTTAGAGAAACCATTTGAAAACATTCTTCGTCATGAATTGGAACAACTTTCAATTTACTGAAACTTTTAATCACGTTCGTATTCTTATTGCAGGTTTTGGTAAGGAAGGTATAAGTACTTATCATTTTTTAACAAAATATTGCAAACCCAAAAATATTTTTATCACCGACGACAATCCATCCATAACAAAAGGATTTAATATTCCTTATATTCCCTTTTCGGAATTTTCGAACATATCATCGAACATTGATCTGATCATCAAATCTCCTGGTTATCCATTAAGACAACTCCATGTTTTTCCGCCAGAAAAAATAACATCACAGACCGATTTATTCCTTCGATGGTTCCACTCAAAAACCATCGGAATTACTGGAACTAAAGGTAAAAGTACTATAAGCTCCTTGATCTATCACATTATCAACGGAAACGGTAAATCGGTCTTGCTTGCTGGAAACATAGGTATTCCTGTGTTTGATTTGTTTGAAAAAGATGAGCCTGAATGGGTTGTATTAGAACTTTCAGCCAATCAACTTGAAATCATTCATCGTTCACCCCATATTGCTTTGCTCAATAATATTTACGAAGAGCATTTAGATTATTTTGGAAGTTTTGAAAGCTATGCTAAAGCTAAAAGTAACATTTTGCTTTATCAGAGTTCTATGGATTATGCCCTTATTCATTACTCACTCAAAAATTTTTCCGTTGTACCCATGATTCAAAGCAATCTTTTGGCATATGGGTATCCTTGTTGTTTTAGTTCTACACCAGGTATAGCTTTGGATGAGAAAAATTTTATTTTTTATAACAATCTCTTAAGCAAAAAAATTATTCCTTTCCAAAAAGACATCATTCCTTTGGTTGGAAAACACAACCTCGAAAACATAAGTGGTGCATTACTGGCTTGTCACTTAGTTGGAATTTCGTTTGAAACGGCTATTGAATCCATCTATACCTTTAAACCCTTACCACACAGACTTGAAAAAGTTGGAACTTTTCGTGGCATTACCTTCATCAATGACTCCATTTCCACCATTCCTCAAGCAACCATCCATGCACTGACATCACTTCATAACGTCCATACTCTTATCTTGGGCGGATACGATCGTGGTATTGATTATCACATTCTAATTGATTATTTTTTGCAATATCCCAATCAACCTGCAACTATTATTCTCTTAGGTCAGGTAGGAATTAAACTGCAAGAATACTTTAAAAAATTTATGATTCCGCAATCATATTACTTTGCAAACAATATGGAGGAAGCTGTGAAGCTTGCTTACGAACACACGCCCGCAGGAAAAGTTTGTCTATTATCCCCCGCTGCTTCATCGTATGATCAATTCAAGAACTTTGAAGACAGAGGCAACCAATTTAAAGAATGGTGCATAAAACTTATGTAAAATATTTAAAACTAATTTGCTTTTTGTTTTTTAATGTTGTATATTTACCAAAAAAATTTTTAGTCATATGAAAAAATATCTATTTTTATTCATTTTAGTAGTTTTTTGTAAACCTCATCCCTTTTTTGCTATTGATTCATTACGTGTTCTTTACAGAAACTTTTACCAGCTTCAGGTCAAACAAAAAGAACTCCAAGAACAAATAAAAAATTTAAATAAGCTGACAGATTCAATGATGACCAATGATGAAAAACAATTTAACATAATCCAGCAGGAACTAAATGCTCAAAAAAAACAAACGGAAGAATTCAACGCACTTATCAATCAGAACAAAGCAAATGACAAAACTCTTCAACTGATGTGGATACTGACACTTTTAGCACTCCTTCTTTTTATTGTTTTGATGGTAATAATCTTTTTGAGTTTTCGCAAAAGAAACAAGGAACTAAAAAATGATTTAAAAGCTGCGATAGAGGAATTTCAGAAAAAATTTACTTCACTTTCTTCAAGCGTAAACGAGGATTTGCAAAAAATTCAGCAAAATTTAACTGCCGAACTCACTACAGCAAAAAATTTCTTTGAAGAATTCAAAGCTAAAATAGTAACCGATATACATCAACTCACAGAAAAACATGTCCAGGATATTGAAAAACTGCAAAGCGAACTTCTTCGTTTACAAAACGAAGGAAAAGAACAATGGAATGCACTGAAAAATGAAATCGAACTGTGGCAAGCAGGATTCAAAAAAGAGCTCCAACAATACGAAGCCTCATTAACAAACTTGCAAGAAGAGTCTCGAAATGGTTTGAATAAAATTGAGTCTTTTGTTCATCAAACTAAAAATTACCTTGAAGATGAATTGAAAAAACTTTTAAATCAATTTGAGAAATTCAACACTGAGGAAAAAAAGTCATAAGAAACATCATTCGATATACACTCGTTTAACGCGTCGACTGATAGTAGTGAAAATTTCATAAGGTATTGTTCCTAGAATTTGAGACAATTCGATGACAGAACGATGGGTACCAAAGATTTCTGCTTCATCTCCCGGGGCAACATGAGGAAGATGTGTGACATCGATGAATGTTGTATCCATGCAAATATCTCCAATAATAGGTGCTTCTTTTCCATGTATGTAAACCTTCCATTGTTCATTTCCAAGCTTTCTGTTCAATCCATCTGCATACCCTATAGAGAGAATGGCAATTTTACGAAGTTTGTTCGATATTGCACGTCTATTATATCCGATAGATTCACCTGGTGGAATATTTTTGATTTGTACAATAGGAGCTTTCAACACAAGAACTGGCTGCAGATCATTATAGACATCTTTCACCAGCGTAACGCCAAGCAAGGAGATGCCAAGTCGCACCATATCCATCGACATTTCGGGAAAACGAATGGAAGCAGCCGAATTGCATATATGTTTTAGAAACGGATAACCTAATGTTTTCTCCAATCGCTCCACAATATTTTGAAAAACGCCATATTGTTGTCTTGTAAAATCATCATGCTGAGGATCGTCGGCTGCAGAAAAATGAGAAAATACAGAAGCAACTTTCAGTTGAGGATTTGAAACTAGTAATTTTAAAAGTTCTGAAAGTTGATCTTGAGTAAAACCCAAGCGATGCATTCCTGTATCAAATTTTAAATGTATTGAAATGGATTTATCTAACTCTATCATTTGATTTCGAGTAAAATTGATTAAAGCATGTAAAATGTGAAAATCGTAGATTTCAACCTCCAAATCATGCTGTAATATATCGAAAAAGTCATTTTCAGCAGGTTCCATGATCATAATGGGTAATTTAATTCCAGCCCTTCTTAACTCAATTCCCTCATCAGTATAAGCTACTGCAATGTAATGTACGTTACGCTTCGAGAGAAAACGAGCTATTTCGATACTTCCACCTCCATACCCAAAGGCTTTCATCATAGCCATAATCCGTACACCAGCTGGTAATTTTTTTCTTATTATTTCCAAATTATGAGCAATGGCCTGTAAATGGATTTCCAATCTAGTCTTTAAAAGCTTTTCTTCAAGCAAAGCACTTATGCGTTCAAATCCGAAAGAACGAGCAGCCTTGAGCAAAATAACTTCATCGTGAAAAGAATCTCGGCAAATTGTTTTAAGAAAGTCTTCCGTACGTCCATAATGTTCAAAAAAACAATCATGAATGGGTTTAAATTGTTGTAATTGTTCTCCGATGGCAATAAGTCTATGAACTCCAGCTTTTTGAAGATGCCTTTGCAAAAATTCATGAAACTCTTTGATTTCAATACCTGTTTGAAAAATATCTGAAATAATTACTGTTTTTTTTCTATTTTCAAATCTAGAGAGTACATCAAATGCTATAGTCATCGAATTCAAATCGGCGTTATACGTATCGTTGATGATAATGCAGTTGTTTCTTCCTTCTTTAACCTCCAAGCGCATCTCCACAGGTTCTAGCTTGAATATTTCTTCTTGCAACTGCTCGTGAGAAAATCCCAGTTTCCTGAGCAACACGTAAACATGAAAAATGTTTTCAAATGAACCTTGATCGGAAAAAGGAATAGACAACGTATGAACATTATTTTCAAACCTGAATAAAACCTTGCACCTAAATGCTTCAGTACTAATGCTTAAAATTTCACATATGTCGGATTCTTTATGTCCCCACGAAACACGTCTATCATTTTCAATTCCTAACCAATCTAATGCATTTTCAATTTCTTTATATGAAGATCGGTAAACAATCAAATGTGCATCTTTGAAAAGAAAAGCTTTTTCACGTGCTTTTTCTTCAAGTGAAGTAAAGTTAGCCTGATGAGCCGTTCCGATATTGGTAAAAATACCAATTTGAGGTTCTAGAATTTTTTGAAGTTTCTGCATCTCTCCAGGTTGAGAAATACCGGCCTCAAAAATACCATAGGTATAGTTCTTACCATGAGCCATCAATACCGATAATGGTACTCCAATTTGGCTGTTATAGCTTGCCGGACTTCGAAAAATATGCTTCTTTGTGATAGAGCCCAGAATTTGAAAAAGCCATTCTTTGACTACTGTTTTGCCATTGCTGCCAGTGATGGCGACGATAGGGAAATCAAATCGAGAACGAAAATAGATAGCTAATTCCTGTAAAGCTTCGATAGTATCAGAAACGACAAAAAAATTAATATCCTCAAACGATGATGATGGGATCTCTTTCTCCACTAAAAATGTTCTGACACCTTTTCGATAAGCTTCATCAATGAAATTATGACCATCATGATGTGGGCCTCGAAGAGCTACAAATAAAACGTGAGTAGATTTTTCAGGCAAAGAACGAGTGTCCCACGCTAAATACCGAACTGAGCAATCATGAAGTATTCGATAAGAAATCGGTTTAAGAATGTTGACTATATCTTCGTGGGCCAAAGTAATTTCGATCATGACAATTCTGAAGCATTAAGTCTGCGTTGAAAAATTTCTATTCCGAGTAAAATGGCCTTTGTCAGAGAACGCTCGGAAGCTTTGTTCTGACCAGCTATGTCATAAGCAACTCCATGAGCTGGAGAAGTTCTCACAATAGGTAATCCCATGGTGTAATTAACGCCTTCCTCCCAACCCAATAATTTAAAAGGAATAAGAGCCTGATCGTGATACATGGCAAGTAAACCATCAAATTGCTTATGACGATAGGAACCAAAAAAACCATCTGCTGGGTATGGCCCAAAAACATTCAATTTTGAACTTACAAAGGCAGATTGGATGGCAGGAATGATGATCTCTTTTTCTTCTTGTCCAATAACACCTCCATCCCCAGCATGGGGATTTAATGAAAGAACTGCTATGTTGGGATTAATAATTCCAAAATCATATAATAGTGATTGGTAAAGTAAATTGATTTTGCTCAATATTCTATCAATCGTAATGTGAGAGGAAACCTCTGAAATTGGGACATGTTCAGTTACCAACCCCACCTTCATATGTTCGGATACCATTATCATAAGGTGATCTAACACTGAGAATTTCTGGGCAAGATAACCCGTATGCCCACTAAATTCTTTTGAATAAATCTGACATGTTTTTTTATTAAGGGGTGCAGTTATTAAAATATCGATTAAGCCTTTCTTGGCATCTTCGATTGCTTGATCTAAAGCCAACAATGCATACTTGCCGGCAATCTCGGTAGCATTTCCTACATCAATTTTAATTTATTATTGTGTTAGGTTATATATGTAAATTTTTCCGGGACGAATGGATGATATATCTTTTGTAATATTAATTACATACTCTGGCAAATTGAGTAGTTTTCTATAGTAAGAAATGGCTCTAGAACTCCCATAAATAACGGGAGTACACAACTCAAGTAACGCAGGATTGGCCAAGGATTTTAGAATAATTTCATAACTGATCCCATTAATGTCACCATGGGTGATACCAACAACAGGCAAAGTTTTATTTTTGTTCAACATATGGAATTTAATCTCAGGCAAAGGTAGAAAATAAATCTTTACGGTATGATACGTAAGAAAAAGCCAGAAGAACTAAACCGCCTTAGCATAGATGAATACAAAAGAAAAACGAAAGTTCCTTTTGAAGTTGTGCTGGATCAAGTTCGGAGCGAACACAATGTTGGTTCAGTTTTCCGAACATGCGACGCATTTCTTATAGAAAAAATTTACCTTTGCGGTATAACCCCAGTACCTCCTTCTTCTGGAATCCATAAAACTGCCCTTGGGGCTACAGAATCTGTTGATTACGAATATCACTCTTCAACCAGGAATCTTCTTTTAGAATTACGTAATAAGAAAAAAATGATTGTAGGTCTTGAACAAGTCAACGATAAAAGTCTTCTTCTCGATCACACTTTTTCTTTTAGATCACCTGAATTGATACTTGTGATTGGTAATGAAATGTTTGGTTTATCTGAAGATATTTTGGATCTTTGCGATTATTTTATCGAGATACCACAATTTGGAACAAAGCATTCTCTGAATGTTAGCGTCGCTTTTGGTATTGTCGCATATGCTTATTTTACAGAATTCTATACCCTATATAAGAAATAATTTTTTTGGGTGAATAAAAAAAAATATTATTTTTGCCAACAATAAAACATGAAAATTATGAAGAAATATTTTTTAAGGTTGGGTGTAGCAATAATCACGCTTTCCTTTATTGCAGCAGGTTGTGGCCTCAAGAAAATGCAAAAGAAGTACCACACTGTAAAGTACGAAACCAAACCCCAAGTTTTAGAAACACATGGAGGCAAAATTAATGTTTCTGTTAAGGGTGCCTTCCCAGCAAAATATTTCAATAAAAAAGCAACTGTTGAATTTACCCCGGTACTCAAGTGGAACGGTGGAAGTCACACATGTAAATCCATCATTCTTGCTGGAGAAAAAGTAAAAGGTGGTAGTGGTACCATCATTAAGTATAAAGAAGGTAGTACTTTCGAATGGACAGATGTGATTCCATACAAGCCTGAAATGAATGCTTCTGAACTGGTTGTTAACGCTGTTGCTAAAAAAGGCAAAAAAACAGTTGCTCTGGGTGAAGTCAAACTTGCTGATGGTGTTATCTACACCAGTGAACGAGTCGGTAAAGACGAAGATGTATTTTTAGCTGATCATGGTTATAAGAAAGAAGTTATTATATCAGAAAAATCGGTGTTATATTTTGATTACAACAGCTCCAATCTATCCATGAATCAAAAATTAAATAAACTAGCAGAAAATCAAGCTATTCGCAAAAAAGCTGAAGATTTTATTGCTAAAGGATGGAAAATCAAATCTATTGATATTCAAGCATGGGCTTCCCCAGAAGGAGAAGAATCTTACAATGCTGATCTATCAAAAAAACGTGGTGACGAAGCTAAAAAGTATATTGAAAACTACATTAAAGATCTAGATACTAAAATAGCAAAACAACAGAAGAAAAAATATGAAGAAGTCAAACGTCCTTACGTCATTAATACAGATGCTAAAGGTGAAGATTTTGATGGATTCATGAAGCAAATTGAAAAATCAAATATCAAGGACAAACAAGCTATCATCAATGTTATTCGCTCGCAACCTGATAAAGCTCGTCGTGAACAAGAAATTAAGAATATGGCTATTGTTTATGCTGAAGTAGAAGCCATTCTAGAACCCTTACGTCGTGCTGAAATTTCTATCAATTGTTATGAACCTAAATACACAGACGAAAAAATTGCCCAGTTAGCTCTTACCAACCCCGACAGTCTTAAACCTGAAGAATTGCTTTATGCTGCAACATTAACGGACGATTTGAATAAGAAACTCACTATCTACAAAACTGGAACTAAAATATACGCTGATAACTGGAAATTCTGGAATAATGCTGGTTACATTCTCCTCAAACAACAGAACCTCAAGGAAGCAACTCCTTTCATTGAAAAAGCAAACGCTCTTTCACCCAACAACCCCATTGTTACTGCCAATATGGGTGTCATAGCCAGTTGGAACAAACAGTATGATCAAGCAAAATCACTTTACGAAAAAGCTCAGTCTGGTGTCAATGTAAACTATAATCTTGGTATTCTTAAGATTCGTGAAGGTGATTACAACGCAGCAATGAATTTATTCGGTACCACTACATGTCGTTACAATATCGGGCTTGTACAAACATTACTTGGAAAATACAGTGAGGCTACTAACACGTTCAATTGTGTTAAACCTCAGACTGCTGAAGTATATTACTTACTTGCCGTAGTTGGTGCTCGTACAAACAATACTACAATGCTTTATGATAACCTTAAGAAGGCCATTGAGAAAAATCCTGCTTTGAAAGCTGAAGCAAAAGAAGACAGAGAATTCATCAAATACTTCAATACAACAGATTTTCAGAACATTGTAAAATAATTTTCATGATAAGTTTCGTAAGGGGCGAAAGCCCCTTTTTTTTTATATAAAACCTCCAACACATGATTATCATAGGCATCACAGGAACATTGGGGTCTGGCAAAGGGACGATTGTAGATTATTTAATCCGCGAGAAAAATTTTAAGCATTTTTCTGTACGAAAATTTTTAACTCAAGAAATTCAAAAGAGGGGTCTTCCTCTCAACCGAGATAGTATGGTGATAGTCGCTAACAAGCTTCGTCAAACCCACCATCCCGCTTATATCATTGAACAGCTCTTTAATATGGCTGTCAAGAATAACCAAAATGCTGTTATAGAAAGCATTCGGACTCCTGCAGAGATTGATTTTCTCAAAAGCAAAGGGGGTTTTTTTCTACTTGCCATTGATGCCGACCCTAAAATCAGGTATCAACGCATCTTGCAACGTGGTAGTGAAACCGATCAAGTTGATTTTAAAACTTTCATTGAAAATGAAAATCGTGAAATAGAAAACGTTGAACCTTTTCAGCAAAACATCCTTAAATGCATGGAAGCAGCCGACTTTTTCCTGGACAACAATGGGACTTTTCAACAACTCTACGATCAAATTGAATATGTTTTAGAGGAAATCGAAAAAAGAATGAAGGCTCAAAAAACTGGTATTCCCTATCAGCGCCCGAGTTGGGATGAATACTTTATGGAAATAGCCAATACTGTTGCTAAGCGTGCTACCTGTGATAGAGGACGCAGCGGCTGTGTTGTAGTTAAAGACAAAAGAATTCTTGTGACAGGTTACGTGGGTTCACCAGTCGGCTTACCTCACTGTGACGAAGTAGGACATTTATTTAAAAAAATGATTCATGAAGATGGTCATATCTCTACTCATTGCGTTCGTACGGTTCATGCTGAGCAAAATGCTATAACTCAGGCTGCTCGATTCGGAATACCATTGGAAGGTTCCACGATGTATGTTAAAATGACACCGTGTCGCACTTGCGCCATGCTTATCATCAATAGTGGAATCAAAAGGGTTGTATGTGAATATCGTTACCACGATAGCAAAGATACCGAAACAATGTTTAAACAAGCTGGAATTGAATTGTTCTATTTTAACGATGAAATATTAAGATACGAAAACCAATAACATCATGGTAAAAGTTGATGGTTTTTGTCATTTTTAACTCAAACTGAAGTGAAAAAAAATTATTTTTGTTCAAAGAATTAAACATATGAATGAGAAAACGCCCACATTGATTCAAGACATTGTGGTGAAATTTGTTGGGGACAGTGGTGATGGAATGCAATTGCTTGGTACTATATTTTCTGAAGCTATTAGTTTAGCTGGAGAAGATTTGGCAACCTTTCCAGATTTTCCTGCTGAAGTTCGTGCTCCACGAAACACCATAGCTGGCGTCTCCGGTTATCAAATTCATTTTGGTCAGAGAAAAATATTTTCTCCCGGTGATCAAGTTGACATTCTTGTTTGTTTTAACCCTGCTTCGCTCAAAGCTAATTTAAAAGTTGCAAAACCTGGTGCTACTATCATTGTTGATGAAACAACCTTTGTTGAGGAACTTCTTGAAAAAGTTGGATATACATCTAATCCCCTATACGATGGTTCCTTAAACAATTACCATGTTTTACACTATCCCATTTCAGGAATGGCTATACAAATTGCCATTGAAAAAGGTTACGATAAAAAAACTGGTGAAAGATCCAAAAACATTTTTGTGCTTGGCATGATTGCCAATATGTTTTCTCTTCCAAAACAACAATTGATTGAGCTTTTAAGAAAAAAATTTGGTAAAAAACAAGAAGTATTTGAACTTAATAAAGAGATTTTCGAAGCAGGCTATGATTTTGTCAGTAATACGGAGGACATTCCTTCGTTTTCAATACCCAAAACAAATCTTGCACCTGGTAAGTACAGAAATATTACTGGAAATCAAGCTACTGCATGGGGACTTATGGCTGCAGCAGAAAAAGCTAAATTGCAATTATTCCTTGGTTCTTACCCCATTACTCCCGCTACTGAAATACTCATGGAGCTTTCTTTACACAGGGAACTTGGCGTAAAAACTTTTCAAGCCGAAGACGAAATTGCAGGAATCACATCAGCCATTGGTGCTAGTTTTGCTGGTGCTCTTGGTGTAACAACAACGAGTGGACCTGGATTATCTCTTAAATCCGAAGCCATGGGACTTGCCGTAATGGCCGAACTTCCTCTTGTTATTGTTGACGTACAAAGAGCTGGTCCCTCAACAGGAATGCCCACTAAAAGCGAGCAAGCGGATTTGCTTCAAGCACTATATGGCAGAAATGGTGAAGCTCCTCTCATGGTTATAGCTGCATCTTCTCCTGCTGATTGTTTCTATGCTGCTTTTGAAGCAGCTCGATTTGCTCTCGAACACATGACTCCCGTTATCTTGTTAACCGATGGTTACATTGGGTTTGGCAGTGAAGTCTTCAAAATTCCTAAGATGCAAGATCTCCCTGACATCCACCCGCCTTATGCAATTCCTAATACTACCTATTATCCTTATGAACGTGATCCTGAAACACTTGTTAGAAAATGGGCAATCCCAGGAATGGAAGGGCTCAGGCATCGTATTGGTGGACTCGAAAAAACCGACATCTATGGAGAAGTATCGACCGATCCATTAAACCACGAAAAAATGGTGATATACCGCGAAGAAAAAATTAAACGAATTGTCAAACGCTTGCCAACCCAACAACTCTATGGCGATGCTGATGGAGACCTTCTTGTCATCAGTTGGGGGGGCACCTTCGGTCAAGTCAGACAAGCAATAGAAGAACTTCTAAAAGATGGTATAGCTGTAGCACACGCTCACTTCAGATACATTCATCCACTTCCACCAGGAACCCAAGAAATACTAAGCTTGTTTAAAGATAAAAAAATTGTTGTCGCTGAGCTCAACCGCGGTCAATTCGCGAGGTATTTACAAGCTATGTTTGAAAATGTAAGCTTATTGAGATATAATAAGGTACAAGGACAACCATTTACCGTATCAGAATTAGTTCAATATTTTAAAAGTGTTTTAAATTAAGAACATCATGAAAGGATATATTCGTAATACCATAGAAAAATCACCCGTACCTTTAACAAAAGAAGATTTTGTTAGTAATCAAATGGTACGGTGGTGCCCAGGTTGTGGTAATTATGCTATACTCAGCGCTGTTTTAAAGGTATTGCCAGAAATAGGATATAAAAAAGAAAAATACGTCTTTGTTTCAGGAATTGGATGTAGTTCCCGCTTTCCATATTATGTCAATACCTATGGTTTTCATGGTATTCATGGTCGTGCTTTTGCCATTGCTTCCGGAATTAAAATTGCCAATCCTGGTTTGAGTGTTTGGATAGCTACCGGTGATGGTGATGCTCTTGCCATAGGAGGTAATCATTTCATCCATATTATTAGAAGAAATTTAGACGTAAATATTCTTCTCTTTAATAATCAGATATACGGGCTAACGAAAGGACAATACTCTCCTACCTCACCACTTGGTGCAAAAACAAAAACTTCACCTTATGGAACTATCGAACATCCTTTTAATGTCGGAGAACTGGTGATTGGTGCTGAAGGTACTTTTTTTGCTCGTGGACTTGATAAGATGCCTAATGTACTTACAGATATTCTCTATGAAGCAGCCAAGCATGATGGAACTTCTGTGGTAGAAATTTTACAAAACTGCGTTATATTTAATGATGGTGCTTATGATCACCTAACCGCTAAAGAGGTAAGAGATGATCGTATTGCAATTGTTAAGCATGGCGAACCCATTATTTTTGGAAAAAAGCACGACAAAGGAATCCGCTTAAATGGTCGCCAATTAGAAGTGGTAACCATAGGTGAAAATGGCATAACCAAGGACGACATTCTTGTGCATGATCAATATCAAGTTGATCCAGGAATTCATCTGATGCTTGCAAAAATGACAAATCCAATCATCTTAGGTGTTATTCGTTCTGCACCTGCTCCAACCTACGACGACCTGATGGAAGAACAAATTCAACAGGTAAAAGAAAAATCCAACATCAAGTGCATGGACGATCTTCTTAACAGTGGTGATATTTGGGAAATACCTTCATAACTTCAGCAATTACCATTAAACTCTAGAAGTAATTATTTAAAACAACAATAATTCCACTTAAAGCAAGTGAAATGAGTGTGTCATTGTATTTTAACAAGAAATTTCATCGTGTCTATGTTATCAGCATAATCATTCCACGAAGGTTTTTGAGTCATTCCAAATGGAAGAGCACTGGAAATGACATTTTTTTTTGAAACTACACACTGTATAAGATTTTCTTTTTCTTTCAGAAACTGATAAACTTCTTCTAAATTCCTATAAGTTTTATAATGTATAACAGCAATCGGAGAATGAATTTGCTCATGTGGTCGTAACAAATAAAAGCCTTTATCGGACACATTTTTTTCTAACATCATGCCAAAATAACCTCGATAATAAAGGTAATTATTCGAGTATGGGGTATGATCAAGAAGATATTCAAATTTTTTGGCTGCCTCAGTCCATAGTTTCCAATCGTAATTTTCAGGAACAAAGAAAAAAGATACGTTGCGACATCCAAGCCCAAAATAAACAAACACATCTTCGACAAGAGCCTCCATCTCTTCTGTTGTTTCCTCACCACTCAAAACAGCTACACTATTTCTATGCCCTCGTATAATAGTACACATGTCACGAAAATAAAAACGAAAAGTATTGGCACTTAGATTGCTTCCTGAAGCAATAACTCCGTCAAAATCCCTTCCAATTTTTTCCTTGTAAATAATTTGACCATCTCTTGCAAGACCAACTTCTTGAAAAATATCAAGCATATGTTTCATCAAAACTTCATCGTCCGAACTTAGCTTCACATATGCTTGATGCCCTGTTAGTAACGTACAAATAACATCATGCAAGCCAACAAGAGGAATATTCCCTGGAAGAATCAACAATATTCGTCGAGGTCGAATAATAGGTATATCGTAATGAGAAAGCCAATTTTTTATTTTTTCAACCGAACTAAACAAGTGAATCCAATGTTTGAAGGAATAACAAATATTTTCAAATGTAAACCACTTATTTCTTGCAAAAGCTTCCTTCCAATGGATCGGTACTTGACCTTTTTGATATGATTCTACTTCTTTCTCCAACATCTGAGAAATCAGTTGAGCCTTCTTAGTAATTTCTTCAATGTAACGTTCCTTATTATTCATATATATCCAAGCAAGGTTCTATTTCATTTTTCCATTGGAAAATTCCTCCTTCAAGACAATATACTTCAGAATTGATTTCGTATATTATCGGGTAAAGTTCCATACATTTCATACCAAGCTTGCAGTATAAAACAATAGGAATGTCTGTTTTAAATTCTTCTAATTGTTTTCTTAACACCTTAAATCCTGGAATATTAATAGCTCTATCGATGTGAGAAAAATTGAATTCATGAGTCTCTCGAAGATCTACAAGTTGAAAAGATCTACCTTCATCGATCCATTTTTTGAGTTCCGATGGTGTAATATTTTTAAATTCCATAGTAATCAAACATTTTTCTTATCAAACCTGGGCATTTTTTTTCGTAAGCTATGCAAAAAGCTAATGCTCCAAGTACATAATCGTGCAAATTCTTATGTTGGTCAAACCACTCTCCTGGAAAATTTTTCAAAGAACAAATTTTATCATAATATCCATCCTTGTCAACCCAAATTAGTTTTTCTTTATCAACCATAAGATAGTAGTTACCCAACTGTCTTTGATCAGATGTAAGATACTCGGCAGAAAAGAAAACTCTTTGCTTACAAGCTTGCGACAATAAATCGCCAATATAAGGATTTCTGCTATTAACAATAATAAAACCATCATCAGAAACTTGTTCAAGAACGACACCTTGAGCATAAGCATAATCGGAAGCACGATGAAAACCAAATTTCGACGCAAATTCTGGATACGTATTTAGAACGATTCCAACTTCAGCAAAAGCATATGGGAGCCCCTTGTAAACAATTAGTTCATCTGGCACTTTGGCAAGGATAAAATCTGCGTTTGGATCTTGAAGTAACAATTTTATATTTTCACTATTCTGTCGTGGATAAGCTTTAAAAATTCTGTTACCAGCTTGCAAGGAATACCCATCGTAAAAAGCAATATGAGAATAATACGACTGCAATAACGGATAAATTAATTGTATAAATCGTGCTTGTTGATCACTTCCTCCTACTGCAACCAAAGGAACACAAACCGGCATGATTGAGGGATAAAGATAGTCAAGGAGTATACGTGCGACATTTCTTCCATTGCCCTCATCAGGATATAGATGCTTACGAAAATCTGGCGAAGCAACAATCTGATATATTCCATCAAAACCAGAAGGTTCTTCTTCTATATTCTTGGCATAAATATCTATACCTGCAACATCCATTCTCAGTACTTTTGCCGCTTGAACAGCAATAGCTTTCCATTCGTGATGAACGTTCGATTGAGCAGCAATTATACCTCCTAGATCTGAAGAAACTTTGCCATCCAACCAACACCGTTCACCTTTCTCAAGGACAGTCTCCAGTGAAAAATGATTCAATTGTAACTGAAAATTAACTCGTAAAAGTGAGTTTCCTTCAAGCTCTTTACCCAACTTTTGTAAAAACAATTCTCTAATATTTTGTACTCCATTTCCTTCAACAAAAGGCGGTATCATTTTCACAATCGAAGCAACCTGATCTCCTATAACAAGAAATCGGTAAATAATTGGCGATGTAGTTTGAAGATAAATCCAATCATTCTCCATAATCTCAAGATAGTCGCGCTCCAAGTAAAATTGAACTCTTTCTTTTTCACGAAACCGAGTAGTGACAATGTATGACTTTCCACTAAAAGGTTTTTCATCGTATTTCATTACGGGTAAAGCATGCTGGGAAAGTAATTTTAAAGTCGTCAATCTATCTTTGATGATATCAACTGTTAAAACTGAAATGTTTTCAGTCATTGATGCCCTTAATCGTTTCGAAAATTTCCCAGTCCCCAATTGAATAAAGTTAAATTCATCCAATCTGAACCACGGTATCCCTCGGTTTTCCGCTTCAGCAACTATGCTTTCCGTTGTTGGACCTAACCATCTACGTTCTTTGATATCTTTTAAATAATCAATAAATTTTTCCAGATCAAAATTCTTTCCGGTTAAAATTGAATTTATGATGTTAAGAGCTCCTTTCCCTGCAAGTATTCCAAAGATTTCGTCTTTGAACTCGTAGATAACAGTATATACACCTTGCCGAAGAGTACTTCTTGTTTTACCAAAAGTTACAGGAAGACCCGCAAGTGATTGTAATTCTATAGCCACATGCTCTATTACATGACCTAACAAAGTTCCTTCTTGAAGCCTCACATAAAAACCACCTCTCTTTCCCTCTGAACAATAATGTTCTTCCAATGATGGGATAAGCGAAGTTAACTTTTCAAAAAAACCAATAATCTGATGAGTAAATACCTCATCATAGTCGCCAAGATCTATCTCAAGGAGTACAACTGGTCTATGACTGAAATAGTTAGCTCCTTCTAGTATACGATAATCTAAAAGTCGAACAGGTTCATTGAATATCTCATAAGAATCAACAACTTCTTTCCAGTTCATTTTCTAGCAATTAAACTAATGATGTCAGCTTCACCTCGATGTCCAACTCCCTCCTGAAGCATAACAGTGCGCTCTTCCAACATTTCAATCCTAAAACACGAAAAATCTTCGATGATAGTATGAGGAGAATACAATAAATCTGGTTCTTGAGGTCCAAAAGTGTGTCGAGAAGCATGCTTTTCAGAAAAAACCTCCATGATTAATTTTCCTCCGACCACCAAAGATTCCCATAATTTCTTAGAAAAATTATGACGAATAGGACGTGGCACATGAGCATATATCAAAGCCACCACATGATAAAACTCAAATTTTGCAGTAAATTCTTCAAATGATAAAATATCATAACGAATGTTGACATTTTTACTTCGAGCAAGTTCCAAAGCCTTCTTTTTTGCTTCTTTGCTTATATCAAAAGCATGAACTTCCCATCCCTTTTGTGCAGCATACACAGCATTTCGCCCTTCTCCTTCGGCAACCATTAAAATTCTACCTCTAAATTGATTCCCATCTATAAATGTTTTAAAAAAAACATTGGGTTCAGTTCCATAATGATACCCTGATCTTCGATAAATTTCATCCCAATAAGCAATCATCTTATATGAACCTACTTAGATTCATTGCATTTTCTATCTCTACAGGTTCTTTTCCAAACTCAAACCACAGGGCAGGCTGCTGACCATGAAAAACAATATTATCATGATCTACTAGAATATATGTTCCTTCAGGCAAGCCAATAACTTTCATTTGACGATTTACCTGTAAAAATTCGGCAATTCTCTGTCTTCGTGTTTCTCCACCATGTTGGGGAAGTTGAACATCCGTATAATGAGGATTTATCTGAAACGGAATAAGCTGCAATGCAGAAAAAGAAATGGGTTGTATGATAGGCATGTCATTTGTGGTAAATAGTCCAGGACAAGCTATATTTGCTCCCGCACTCCATCCCGCATACAAAACACCTTCATTTTTCACTCGATCCGATATTAAATTCATCAGACCAAGTTCATGAAGTTTATACACAAGATAAAACGTATTCCCTCCTCCTACAAGTATAGCCTTTGCTTGCTTAATTAAAAATGCAGGATCAACCTCGCGGTGAAGAGGTATCACATCTACCTGATACTCTTTCAAAACTGTAGCTACTTTCTGGGTATATGCATCATAAGAAGATTCAATACTGTTGCTATCAAGATTTACCCCAGCGTAGGGTACAAATACAAGTTCATGGATTCCATCGTGGCGAAAAAAATTTACTATAATCTCTTTGCACCATCCCAGATAGCTTTCGCCGGGCATGGTGGAATTGCTCAATAATAATGCTTTCATTTGATTGAATTTTTAGCTAAGTTGAAAACATATTTTTTATATAACTCATATAAGCCAAAAAACAAAAGTGAATAACCTAATGTGCCAAGCAATTCGTAGCGGAAAAAAGGAATAGCCATCACATACGTCTGAATCAATCCTTCAAATGTCATGGGATACCATAATCCCTCGGCCCAAACTCCAAAATTGGTGATAATGAAAAAAGAAACAGAACTAAGTAGGGAAAACATTACCACACGTATAAAATTTATGTTTTTTTTCAGCAATAATCCCAGTAACGACGTACACAAAAAAGCAAAATAAACAAAACTCATCAAAAAGAGAGAATAAAAACCTATAATAAAATCGCTTATTAGCATAACGAATATAGGCACTACAAGTGACATCCACCTACGTGGAAACATAGCAGCACCAAATAATGCCATAGCTGCTACTGGTGTAACATTAGGTATAATAGACAAAATTCTCGCTATTGCACCAAGCACGATTATTAACGTAACAACGACAATTTGTTCTATTTGTAGATTTTTTTTCATGTTTTTTTGCAAAAATACAAATTCTAACTTTCTTCCTTACTTCTGATTAATCTCTAATTTTGCAATATGAAAGAAGCATTATCCCATCCTATATTCGAAATTATACATCAAACTGCCCTTGAATTGAATTACCCCTGTGAAGTTATTGGAGGTTACGTGCGAGACTTTTTGCTATTTCGTCAATTGGGAACTGAAATTGATTTAGTTGTGGAAGGTGATGGAATTTATTTTGCTAAGCAGTTAGCTTCGAAATTAAAACCTTCACCTCAAGTAGTAATTTTTAGAAATTTCGGTACGGCACATTTTACTTATCATGGAATAAACATTGAAGTAGTAGGTGCCCGTAAAGAGAGCTATCGTGATTTTAGTCGTAACCCTATTGTTTCGCCTGCAACTCTATACGAAGACAAGCTCAGAAGGGATTTCACCATCAATGCAATTGGTATATCTCTCGGAAAAAATTTCGGAGAGATATCCGATCCGTTTAACGGGGTGAAAGATTTAGAAAACAAGATTTTGAGGACCCCCAACGATCCCATGGTTACACTGTATGAGGATCCTTTAAGAATTCTACGAGCAGTCAGGTTTGCTACCCGTTTTAAGCTGGTAGTTGAAGAAAAACTGTTAGAAGCAGCCCGACAAAATGCTCATCGCATTAAAATCGTTGCACCTGAAAGAATTAATGAAGAACTGGAAAAAATACTATCCTTACCTAATCCCTCTCGTGGTTTTCGCCTACTTGACGAGATTTACCTTTTACATGAAATCCTCCCTGAACTCGTAGACCTTAAAGGTGTTTCAACTGTTGAAGGTTACCATCATAAAGACAACTTTGAGCACTCTTTAAAAGTCCTGGACAATGTTTCTCGATCCTCACAAAAAATTGCTCTTCGTTGGGCGGCTCTACTTCATGATATTGGAAAGGCACGAACAAAACAGCTTGACAAAGAAAAAGGATGGACCTTTCATGGTCACGATGCTATTGGTAGCCGTATGGTGATTGACATTTTCAAACGACTTCACCTCTCCCAAGAAAAAACAGAATATGTCTCCAAACTTATCTCCTTACATCTTCGACCTATCAATCTTGTAGATGAAGGGGTTACCGATAGTGCTATCCGACGCCTTATTTTCGATGCTGGCAATGAACTAGAAGACCTCTTTATTCTAGTTGAAGCTGATATCACCAGTCGTAACCGAGAAAAAGTTAAACGTTACCTGCAGAATTTTCGTATATTGAAAGAAAGAATTTTAGAAGTAGAGCAAAAAGATCGCATTAGAAATTTTCAGCCACCCGTCTCTGGCGACGAAATCATGAAATTACTGCATCTCCCTCCAGGACCTACAATCGGCACTTTAAAAAAAAGCATCAAGGATGCTATTCTAGATGGCATTATTCCGAATGAAAAAGAAGCCGCTTTGAATTTCCTCTATGAACAAGCCAAAAAATTAGGTTTAATGAATGGAAATTAATTTGTCACCAATTTATGAAATCAAGCATTTAGCAAAAATTTTGTAGGTTTGTAAAAAAATAATATGCAACACATCTATCGTTTTAGGATAACCAGCGATGATAACGATGACTTTCTCAGAGTTATTGATATACCTGCAAATTTTACTTTCCTGGAATTACATCATTACTTATACAAAATCTTAAAATTGGAAGGAAACGAACTTGCATCTTTTTACATTCTCGACAACAAATACAATAAAAAAAAGGAAATCACACTCATCGATATGAATGTGAACGACGATGAAAATGCTGAATCTATTTTACTGATGGAAAATGTTAAGTTAAATCAAATTATTGATGATCCTCATCAAAAGCTGGCGTATGTATACGATTTTATGAACATGTATACATTTAATCTGGAACTTATTAAGACATTCCAGGGTAAAGAACATTCATTATATCCCCAAATTATTGAATCTATAGGGGAACCCTTCATAGAAACACCTCCATTTAAAAACCTAATTCATGAAAATGTTTTAACCGAAAGTGAGTTCAACAACCAAATCCCTGACGAAGAAGACCTCAAAGCATTGTTATCCGATGACAATCAAGAATTGGATTTGGAAAGTGATTATTTTACAGACGAGGATAAATAAAAAATAAATTATGACAAATTTCAATCTAAAACATTTACCAGAACGAACCACTAAACCCAGAAAATTTGGGCTTAACATGGTGATGGATAAAGGACTAAGTTTACAAGAAATTGAAGGATTACTCGATGTTGCTGGGCATCTTATAGATTTTGTTAAATTAGGTTTTGGAACAGCTGTCGTTACCCAAAAGCTCCCAGAAAAAATTCAGCTTTATAAATCAGCAGGAATAAAGGTTTACTTTGGCGGGACACTTTTTGAAGCTTATCTTATACGTGGGCAAATCAACGAATTCATAAAATTACTTGAAAAATTTGAATTAGATACAGTGGAAATTAGCGATGGTTCCATGGATTTCGATCATAATGCTAAATGCAAATACATCTCTACGTTTGCCAAAAACTTTACTGTTCTTAGTGAAGTTGGCTCTAAAAGACCAGAAATTATCATCAAACCTGCTGAATGGGTTAAACAAATGCTTTTAGAATTGGAAGCAGGTTCCTCTTACGTCATTGCTGAAGCACGCGAAGCTGGGAATATTGGCATCTATAACCACAGTGGAGCGGCTAAAAAAACATTAATATCTAAGATTTCTGAAAAAGTACCTTTTGAAAAAATTATTTGGGAAGCCCCTCAGAAAAGTCAACAAGTATATTTCATCAAAGAATTTGGTGCTAATGTTAATCTCGGTAACATTCCTCCTTCTGAAGTTATTCCACTTGAAACACTTCGCTTAGGACTACGCGGTGATACGTTCTTTCAGTTTTTACCAGACGAACTAAAAAACTTCTATAAAGAATTCGATATCTAATTCAACTTTTATCATGAAGAAAAATATAGTTTTCGCAACTTTAATGTTATCATTATTGAACTTTTATGCTCAAGAAGAATCTACTATAAACATAAAAATCACTGAGGTTCCGTATCAGCCCGTTACTGCATTTCTTCGTGTTTCTTTTGATGTAGGATTTCAACAAAGAGTTACATGGAAGAACGTTAACTATAAAGCTAGAAATCAAATAGGTTTTGCTCTGGGACTTATTTCTTGCAAGGAGTCTGACATTCAATTTGAAACAAGAGTTGGATTTAGGCAAGTAGATATCTCTAATATTGATTCTGTTCCATTTCGAAAGTATTTCGATTTTGACATTTTAATAGGTGGTCGTTTTTTTCCACGTTATCCCACTTTTGGATTAAGTAGAACTACTCCTGTCCGTCTGACTTTTTCCACACTTGGCGGTTTAAGTCTAACTGGCAATGATTTAACTAATATAGGTTTTTCCACCATTTTTACAGGAGGTTTCATCATTTCTCAAAAAGACAACCCTTCAGGCATTCTCCTCGAACTACAATACAGACTTCTAGGTAATGATCCCGCAACTGATTTACACTTGCATTCAGCGTGGTTGCTTTCTGTAGCATGGCTTTTCGGTCCATAAGAAGATATGCATGAAAAAAATCGCTATCATTGGAGCTGGACCTGCTGGATCGACGGCAGCATATTATTTATCCAAACATCAAAAAAAACATTCCTTTCAAATCGACATCTACGAACCTTCACCTTATGTTGGTGGAATGGCTGCAACCATTGAACTATGGCAGCAGAAGGCAGATCTGGGACCTCATAGATTTTTTAGCTATGATCCTATTGTCAACCAGCTTTGGGACGAGTGTGTGGATGGTAAATTTGCTTATGTCAAACGAAAAACAAGAATATATTATAAGGGTAAGTTTTTTCATTATCCTTTGCAAGCTTCTGACATAGTCACGAAACTTAACCCTATAGAAACAACGGAAGCTCTTTTCAGCTATTTAGTTCAGAAAATCAAACCTTCGCAAGATTTGGATACCTTCGACTCTTGGGTCATACATCAATTCGGTAAAAAACTCTACAAAACTTTTTTCAAGACCTATACAGAAAAATTATGGGGGATTCCATGCCATGAATTGGACGCTGACTTTGCTAAACAACGAATTAAAAAATTTTCACTATCTGAAGCTATTAAATCAATTTTATTTCCATCAACCAAAAAAAGACATAAAACCCTTGCCGAAAAATTCAAATATCCTCTTCAAGGAAGTGGACAGGTCTACGAGTTCATGATTAATTACGCACTTCATCACGGTGCCAACTTTTATCCATTCAAAGTAAAAAAAATCGAAACACATAACCATCAAGCAACGGGTATCTTCACAGAAAAAGGTGATTTTATTCCTTACGACCATGTTATTTCATCCATGCCTATTACTGACTTGATAAATGCTATAGATGACATCCCAACTGAAATCAAGAGATTAGCATCAAAACTTCGTTTTAGAAATACCATACTTGTTTATTTGTTGATTGACAACAATCACCTCTTTGATGATCAATGGATTTATGTTCATGATGAAAGACTCTTATGTGGTCGTATCACTAATTTTCGAAATTGGGTTCCAACATTATATGGAGGAAATCCTTATACCATTCTTGCTATGGAGTATTGGTGTTTTGACGAAGATAAAATTTGGCTTGCTAATGACGAAGAGCTTATTCAACTTGCATCGACAGAAATTGTCAAAACAAACCTAGTTCAGTTTTCCCAAATTCTCGACGGAAAAGTTATTCGACTTGCTAAGTCTTATCCTGTCTACTTCGCAGGATATAAAAAAATTTTAGCCTCAATAAAGGATTATTTTCAATTCATTGATAATCTCCAACTCATAGGTCGATACGGAAGCTACAAATACAACAATCAGGACCACAGCATACTCATGGGAATCAAAGCTGCTGAAAATATCATTTACAATGCACGACATGACCTCTGGAATATTAATACTGATTACGACACATATTTGGAAGGAGAAATTAAGACATGAGTTTAATAAAACATATAACCGTCTTAGGAGTTGATCCCGGCACAAAACACCTAGGATATTGCCTCATGAAAGGTTACCTAGGGAAATTTCAACAAGTACAAATTTTAGATATTAATGTCTTTAATTCTCGCAAGACGACTCATGAAGAAAAACTTAAAGATATTTTTGATTTTTTTTCAAACTACATCAAGGCCAAGAAACCTGATATTGTCGTCATTGAGAATGCTTTCTTGGGAAAAAATGTGCAAACCATGCTAAAATTAGGACGTTTACAAGGAATATTATTCGCGGTAGGTCACTACCTTAAAATACCCATTTTGACTTTAACTCCTGGCGAAATTAAACAAAGTGTGACAGGTAAAGGCAACGCTAGTAAACAACAAGTATCATTTATGATAAAACAATTTTTTCAATTAAATGACAAACTAAAGACAGATGCAACAGATGCAGCTGCTGTAGCATTTACCTATTTTATCAAAACAAAAAAAATCATACACTCTCCCACCTCAAATTGGAAAAAATTTATAGAGCAAAATCCGGATAGAATTTTATAACTTGCTTAAACAAGCAATAATCGTATTTTTAATCTCTTCAAATTCTTCTGACGTCAATCTTAGTTTTGGTTTGGAGAAATCTAGGTCATGCAAGTTCCTAATAGGTACCAAATGAATGTGTGCATGAGGTACTTCAAGCCCAATTACAGCTACACCAACTCTTGTACCCCATCCACACTGATCAAGAGCTCTCGTTATTCTCTTGGAAACCGACCATAAATGGGAATAAATCTCATCAGGCAAATCAAACAAATAATCTACTTCTATCTTTGGAACTACCAAAGTATGACCTTTTGCAAGTGGATTGATGTCAAGAAAAGCGATACATTTATCATCTTCTGTAATAATATATGCAGGCAGTTCACGTCGAATAATTCTTGTAAAAATACTACTCATAATTTATAATTTATTCTATTTCTTCAATTTTAAAACTCATTTTTCCAGCAGGGACTTGAACTTCTACAACTTCTCCCTTCTTTTTTCCCAATATGGCCTGAGCAATTGGGCTATTAACAGACAACTTTGAGCTTTTCAAATCAGCTTCGTTGTCAGGCACTAGCGTATAAGTCATTCTTTGGTTAGTTTTCAAGTTCAACAAAGTTACACGAGAAAGTATCCGAACTTTATCACTTTCCAGTTTGGATTCATCAATGATTTTACAGTTACTTATTATTTCTTGTAGTTTATTTATCTTGAGTTCAAGCATAGCTTGAGCTTCACGCGCGGCATCGTATTCCGCATTCTCCGATAAGTCTCCTTTTTCTCTTGCTTCGGCAATTTGTTGGGATATTCGTGGGCGTTCAACAGAAATTAAATATTCCAATTCTGCTTTTAATTTTTCATAACCCTCTCTGGTAACTAATGTTTGTTTTCCCATATCGTTATAAAAATTTTTGATGTGCCTATGCAGGCACATCAAGTAAGACATATTAAATTATTACAATTTACTTTTTCTTTGAACCTTTTGGGGTGGGATTACCAAGATCTAATTTAATGCCAAAAACATGCGTCCCATCAAAAGGATTGGAAGCACGATAAGCGTAGTCCAAAGCAATGAAAGATTGCTTTTCTTTATTCAAAGGTACCTGAATAGTTAAACCAGCAGTTGGACCAGTAAAAGCGGTTGTTCGAGTACTTACATCCCACATTCCCTGCTCATAAGTATATCCAGCATGAAGTAAGAAAAGATTTTTAAAATTATACTCAAATCCAGCTGAAAAACCATCTTTACCAAAAGCATTGGACAAGAAATTAGCAGTTACAGTAAGCACATGAGGGTTAATAGGATCTGGGTCTATAATGAAGTCATATGCAGCTCCAATGTTTAAAACTACTGGTAACTGAAATGCAACACTTCTGTTTTCTATAGTTAAGCTTACATCTGAGTTCTGAAAATTACCTCGACCTGTTAATCCATCACCTTTAAATCTCATAGGGGGCCCTATATTTCTCAAAGAAATCCCAAAGTGAATATTTTCATTTTTTCCTGTAACATATTTCAGACCTGCATCCAATGCTATGCCTTGAGCACTATTATCTGAAATGGCTTCATTAATTACTCTTACTAAAATTCCACCATAAATCTTGTTATTAAAAGAGCGTGAATATGCCATTCCTACATTCAGAAAAGAAGGTCTGAAATTTCCTATACCTCCCTCGGGTACATCTACCCTTGTAATAGGTATGTTTCCAAAAGTTATCGACATGACACTTAAGCCAAGGTAATTAAATTCACTCAGTTTTTGAGTAAAACCAAAAGCATTGACTTGAATACCACTTCCCTTAAGCCAAGTTGTATTGGCAAAAAGTAACTCCGTAGACTTAGTAAAAGCAATTCCTGCAACGTTTAAATGCATCGCTTCTACACCTTTTATCACAGCCGTATTAGATAATCCCCACCCATTAGCTCGTGGATAAGGCAAAATAAGCAACTCACCAGCCCCTGCCTCTCCAGCACGATCTTCATTACCAGCTTTGATGTTGTTCCACATTGGGAACCAAATCAACATCAAAAGAAAAATTAATGTTTTTTTCATTGCTTGCAATTTTAGAAATTATTTAAATCCAATGGACGTAATGAACCAAACCATTTAATGGTGCGTTCTCCCACTCCTGGTGCATTTACATGAATAAGATACAATCCTCCTGAAATTGGAATTCCTGCTTCATTCTTAAGATCCCAGTCGATATACGTTACCTCAGGATCATCTTTTGTAAACTGACGAATCAGTACACCATTCAACGTGTAAATACTCACCGTACACTTAGATGGTAAATTGATGATCTTTACTCGATTGTCAACTTGATTGATTTCATAGTCGCTTCTCGCATAATATGGATTAGGAACAACGTTTATGTTGTCAAGTACCGAACGAGCAATATCAACCATGTTAAACTTTGGCGCAAATTTATGAGTCGAGAACCTGTACATCGGATAATTTTTATTCTTAGGATTAGCAATACCAGTAACAGAATAATTTTGTTTATAAGGTCTCGTGACACGTATACGTATCCTTACTTCACTGTTCAACCATTTGTGATTCCACCTTAATAAAGGAATACCAACCCACATAGCATCTTTGAAAACATTTCTTATATTGGTTGAAGAAGGATTACTTAATTTTTGGTAAATGTAATCTCCTTCATCGTAGGCTGGAACATCGTTGGCTGTCGTACCATTGTGACCAAATACGTAAATGAAATGCATTCCACCAAAGATATACTGATTCAGAGCTTCGACAGTAGTTGTAGGATTAAGAATCATATCACGACCATTATCACCAGCAAACCAACTGTTTTCACCAAACATAACGTTCAAACGCTCACCAGTTTCAACATTAATAGCATAACCCGGGAACCATCCCATGCTCATGGTCTTCCCATCATACGTAGCCTCAGGGGTACCAGAATTTCCATTCTTATCCACTGATGGATGTTTTCTTAACTCTCCTTTAGCAGCATTACCCTCAGAAAGTAACTTGTCGTCACATGTTTCAATCACTGGACACCTTGACCACTTAGATTTATCAGGTGTTAACACTATATCTACACTGTATAGATTACTCATCTTATTAAGAGTTAAAAAAGATTTGAAAGCCGGTATCCCAGGATTGTTAGTCTCATGAGAAGTCAATCTGTAGGGAGCCCATGTTCCATTTAAAATTTTCTCATAATATTGACCAGGATCGATAAAATTATTACCATCTTTAAAATCATTATATGTAGGATCATTTTTGTTTTCCAGCGTACCTGCTCGAATCCAATTATATGGTGTATTTCCATCAATATCAGGCAAACCGCTCAACCAACGATCATTTGGATCAGAATAAACTATTTCTGCGGTTATAAACCCATTGGTTTCATGCGTTTGATCGCCTGGTAATGTGGTTTGTGAAATGGTTATGGAAATGCCTAGATCAGGAAAATATTGTTCAAAAGGAGTTTTTATACTTTGATCTGACTTATATGTAGCAATAAGATTGTTTTGATCATCATAAACATCCAAATACCAATAAGTAGTATCAATTCCCAAAGTAGTATCAAATCGCACTACGCAATTAACACCAATTACATTGAGTGGATCCACAACTTTTACATCAATGGGGCCTTTTCCTGCTTCGTATGTAGGTGTAATAGATACACCATTTTGAAGAATCTCAAGTCTGCTCTCTTCGGTCAATTCAAGTTCTAGACCTCCATTACCTTGTCCTTCAATACGCGTTATTTCAGGCGAATCGCCGTAATTTGCATTCACCTCAGTTCCATAGTTTTCCGCACGTGGATCATGTGGAATTGCAGTATAAACACGAATATTTTTACGTCCTGCCAAATATGGTTTAGTCTGACCATAAAGAGAAGCCTCACCAGGTTCTTGATAATCAGGGTCCTGTGAATATTTTTCGTACTCATTGTAGGCATAAGCAATCACCATGAAATAATATTTCTTAAAGTTAACAAGTCTTTTATCTGATGTAGCAAATTGGTCTTCTAAAATTCTAAATGAGTGAACAATACCCTTGTCTGCTCCATTGACTTCCTCAACAGGTACCCTGTCTCTTATACACATCT
>JAOAAK010000033.1 GCA_026418905.1 Bacteroidales bacterium
CGCCTAATGTTTGGGTATCCGTGGGTAATGTTCCTGTGTATAATGGCAAGGTGTGTGTCTCTGTCTATTATGGAGGAAATAGGGTTGATTCAATATGTAGTGATGTAAATTATATTGAGGATAAGGTAAAGTTTTCATATAGTAGTAATACACCATATGTGGTTGTGATTCCTCCATGTGTAGATTCGATCGAGGTGAAATGTTGGGGAGGAGGTGGTGGTGGTGGAGGAGGAGATGCAGGAACTGGTGGAAATGGGGGAGGAGGCGCATATGTTTGGTCTAAGCGTGATGTAAATGTTGCTGATACGTTGCTTGTATATGTAGGCAAAGGTGGCCGTGCAGGATGGACATCGTCTGGGAATTTATATCACCTTACCGGTGGTGATGGAGGTTGGGGGTATGGTAGAGGGGGTGTAGGGGGAGATGCTGGACCTGGCGGATGTTCTGGTGGTGGAGGAGGTGGTGGCGGATCAAGTGGTGTAGTTAATAAGAGTCAGAATATTATAATAGGCATAGCAGGAGGGGGAGGAGGAGGTGGTGGTGGTGGCCTGAATAGTAATGGTACTGGTGGCGGTGGTGGTGGTCAGAATGGTCTGGGAGGAGGCTCTGGCACACCTGGTGTGGCTGGTGGTTCACCCTTACGTCACGGGACGAATGGTGGGAATCATGTGGGGGATGGTGCTGGTGGTGGAGCAGGTGGAGGTGGTTACACCAATGGAGGAACAGGAGCGACGGCAGCTTCGGGTGATAATGGTGCTAACGGAGGAGGTGGGGGAAATAGTTATGGAGATTTAGTAATTCCAGGGAATGGACAGAATCCTGGAAATCCATCAGATCCTGATTTATGTCCTAATTGTGCTCGAGGAGGAAGTGGAGCACTACCCTGTTTTGGTGTCGATGACTGCTATGATGGTCAAGATGGTTACCATGGGTATGTAGTTATTAAATACTTACCTTGATAAACTTTAATAATGTTATGTAAAGACTCAACAATAAAGTTTTTTAGTTTGAAAAATTGAGTAATGTTTGGGTTAATGAACTATTATTAGAATTATTAATGATCAACTAGAAAGAAAAAGAAATGTAGAGGTAACATATACGACAGTCAGAAAATCAGGAGTGTATGTAGCTAGAGGTGAGTCATAGAATGAAAATTTTTCTCGACATGGTGCAAGTTTATTTTTGAGAGGAATTTATTATTAAAAGCTTTAATTTTGATAAATGTTTTTTTGAGGAGTTTACTTAAAAGTTCATTTAAGAGGAAATATCGGTATGTTAGTAGTCAATAATAACATATGTTGGATTGTTTTGTTTGTGATGTTTTTGGGAGGGTTAGTTAAAGATAAACCTCCTTTCAAAGCTAAGGAAGACCCGCCTGGGACAGTTTGGCTCAGGGACAGCTTATACATTGATGTTGCTCCCGTAAGCAATGCTGATTACCGGAATTTTTTGCGATTTGTTCAAGCTGCATATAGTCAGAAAGTTAAAGATACATTAAGAAAAATCCCATCATATGGGATTAATATCGATAAATTTATGGATTATCTTAAATTAATGGGTCCAGATAAGAACTTTATAAAGCTTATGAGTATTCCTTTGGATATTCGTCTTTCATGGAAAATGACAATGAATCAATATTTTAATTCATCGTTGTACGATACTTATCCTGTGGTCTTTGTTACCTATTCTCAAGCGAAGGAGTATTGTGAATGGAAAACCTACATGGTGATGCTAAGCTATGCTGCAAGATCAAAAAATCAGCGTCAGCGTTCAAAGTATTATACCCAGATTAAATATCGGCTTCCGACAGTTGAAGAGATGTCATATGCACTTACCAAATTCAAGGATAATATTTTTGCGAGGTATGAGGTTTTTGCAGATTTAGAGACCTTTACAGTACCGGCATATCCGCAGAAGAAAAGGAGACTTGAGTTTGTTTATTTTCCACGCAATGTAGCGGAGATGACGGTAGAGGAAAATATTGCATTTGGTCTCTCTTGGTTTGATCGAGACACAACGGAAACCTATATAAAAGTTGTTGAATATTCTCGACCTTCAGATTGGATTGGTTTTCGATGTGTATGTGAAATTGTTAAATATTGATGAGGAATTTATTTTTTTTCCTTCTTGTTGTTTTTATTATTGCTTGTTCGAGAAATAAAAATGATAATAAAAAAGGTGCCAATTATTTTTTTTACAATGAAATTTCTCGAATAAAATCGCTTGATCCTGCTCAAGCAAGAGATCTACCTCATATGTGGATTGTTCATCAGATGTTTAATACCTTGCTTGAGTTCGATGATTCCCTACATTTAATTTGTTCTTTAGCTAAAAGTTGGGAGGTCGATTCAACTCGAAAAGTTTATACTTTTCATCTTCGCCAAGATGTTTATTTTCATACAACCCATTTTTTCAGGGAAAAACTAAAGTGCACTGCTTATGATGTCAAGTTTACTTTCAATCGTTTGGCTGATCCATCAACTGCTTCCCCTGGAAGGTGGATTACAGATCCTATTGATACTACTTCTGAAGGGAAACTTCGTATTGAAGTTAAGAATGATTCTACGATTACTTTTTACCTAAAAAAATCTTTTTTTCCTTTTTTATATTACCTTACACTTCCTTATGCTTCTATCGTACCCGAGGCATATATCAAAAAAATTGGCAAAGATTTTTCTTTGTATCCCATTGGTACTGGCCCTTTCAAATTAAGAGTTTGGAAACCTGACCAAATTCTTATTCTGCAAAAAAATAATGAGTATTTTGAGAAGGATACATTTGGTCATAACTTACCGTATCTGGATGGCGTCTGTGTGAGATTTATTCAAGATAAACAGGTAGCTTTTATGGAATTCATGAGAGGTGGATTTGATTTTATTTCAGGTTTTGACCCCATTCTTAATTTCATACTTTTTGATGAAAAAGGGAATCTCAAATCGCGTTATCGTAGTAAATGGATGGTTCAACGCTTTCCTTTTTTAAATGTTGAATACATAGGAATGAATATCACTAAACCTCCGTTTGATCGATGGCAAGTTAGAAAAGCGATTGATTTAGCCATTGATAAAAGCAAACTTGTTTTTTATGTTAGAAAAAACACAGGCTTTCCAGCTTACAGCGGATTCGTGCCTCCTGCGCTATTGCAAGCTCAATCACTAAAGGAAAATTATAATCCTGAAAAATCTAAAGAATTGCTAAAAGAAGTTGGCTACGATGAACAAAATCCATTTCCTGAAATTACTTTACATACAACATCTAATTATTTAGAGTTAGCTGAATTCGTTCAAAATGAACTTCGAAAAATAAATATTACTTTGAAAATAGAAGTACTTCCTTCTGCAACGCTTCGCGAGATGATGTATGGAGGAAAAACATCTTTTTTTCGTGCCAGTTGGGTAGCTGATTATCCGGACGCAGGAACTTTCCTTTCTTTATTTTATTCAGCCAATAAAACACCTTATGGACCAAATTATACGTTTTTTTCCAATAAGACTTATGACTCATTATATGAAATTTCTCTTACGACTTTTAATGATAGTGTCAGGGAAAAGATTTACATTCAGCTTAATCAAATTCTCGTGAAAGAAGTTCCTGTGGTTCCTCTATATTATGACGAAGCAATACGGCTTGTCTCTTTACGCATTGAAGGTCTAAAGTGGAATATATTTAACATGTTAAAGTTAAAAAACGTCAAAAAAAAGGATTAAAGAAAATTGCTTACTTTTGTCAAAAAAAAATGGAACCGCGGGTCGTTATTGTGTCGGGAAGGGCTTCGCGACCACTAGCTGAAAAAATTGCTCAGCATTATGGAACTCAGCTAGGAACTGTTACATTTACACAATTCGCAGACGGAGAATTTCAAGTGTCTTTTGATGAAACTATTCGCGGAACAGAATTATTTATTGTTCAATCTACTCATGCACCTGTAGAGAATTTATTTGAGTTGCTTTTGCTGATTGACGCAGCTAAGAGAGCAAGTGCACATCATATATATGCTGTGGTTCCTTACTATGGTTTTGCTCGGCAGGATAGAAAAGACAAACCTCGTGTAGCTATAGGGGCCAAGATGGTTGCTACCATGTTGCAAGCTGTCGGTATTGATAGGCTTATTACTATCGATCTTCATTCAGATCAGATACAAGGTTTTTTTGAAGTTCCAGTTGACCATTTATTTGGTTCGTCTATTTTTGTTCCCTACATCCTCAATCTAGGACTAGAACCTTTGGTTATTGTTTCACCCGACACGGGTGGTAGTAAGCGTGCTAATGCATATGCTAAAATACTTAACTGCGACATGGCTATTTGCTATAAACATAGAGCTAAACCCAACCAGGTGAACGATATGATCCTCATTGGAGATGTAAGGGGTAAGCATGTGATTTTAATAGATGACATCTTAGATACAGCTGGCACCATGGTAAAGGCTGCCGATCTCATGGCAGAAAACGGTGCAAAATCTATACGTACTTTTTGCACACATGGCCTTTTTAGTGGCAATGCTTACGAAAAAATTGATCGTTCACCTATTGAAGAGGTCATTGTTACGGATACCATTTATCGAGAACATCGTTCATCCAAAGTGAAAGTTATATCTGTTGCTGAGCTTTTTGCAGATGTTATTTATCGTAATATAAGTTGCGAATCCATTAGTACACATTTTAAGTTTAATACATATATCTAAATTGAAAAATTATGAGAACAGTTTCTTTGAGCGGCTCTTTACGTAAGAGCGTAGGGAAGAGTGAAGCACGTCGATTACGTGCTCAGGGCCTTGTGCCTTGTGTTATGTATGGTGGTAAAGAACAAAAACATTTCTTTACTCAAGAAAAACAATTTAAAGATATTGTTTACACGAACAAACCCTGTTTTATTGACCTTACTATCGATGGGGAGAACCATCGAGTTATTCTTCAGGAAGTACAATTTCACCCTGTTACAGATCGCATCATTCATGCTGATTTTTATGAATTTTCTGAAAATAAACCTATAAAGATGCACATTCCTATTTCAGTCAAGGGAAATTCTCCGGGTGTGTTAAAGGGTGGAAAACTTAACATAAAATATCGTTCTGTTCCTGTTAAAGCACTTCCTTCTAAGATGCCTGAAGAGATCGTTTTAGATATTTCTCATCTTGATATTGGTGATAAGATTAGAGTAAGAAATCTAAGTAACCTTGATTACACGTTACTATTACCTGAAAATAATGTGTTGGTTGCCATTCAGATGTCAAGAGCGGCTTTGGAAAACCAGCAAACTCAGACTCAATAATTTATCAATTTTAATCATTGAATTTTTTTTTTAAAAAACAACTTATTAATTTTACAAAAAATTATTGTTATGAAAAAAGGGGTTGTGTTTTTTTTAATTTTATGGAGTTTTCAGGTATTTTCTCAAACTGTTTTATTGTCTGAAAACTTCGACGGAGGTGGTCCTTATGCTTTCTCATCGAGTGGAAGCCCATCATGGACTTTAAATAGTAGATTGAAGGTGTCTGGCACCTATTCTGATACCTGCACCATAGGGCTCTCGTCTGTCTCAAATTTAACTTCTAATTCTTTTTCTACCGTTGGCTATAGTTATGTGATTTTACAATTCAATCATATATGTAAAATCGAAAACAGTGATAAAGCTGAAATTCAGTATTCTATTGATAATGGAAATACCTGGTATGCTTTAACAAGTGCTCAATATCTTGGTTCGGGCAATTTTACGGGTAATAAATTTACGGAAGTAAGTTATACTGATTGGCAACCTGGAATTGGGGGTGCAATTCCTACCAACAGTTGGTGGAAACAGGAAACTTTTGATTTAAGTTCTCTAGTAGCTAATCAGAGTAATGTTAAAATAAGATTTCGATTAAGTGATGGAAATGCGAATGGAGCCAATTTGAGAACAGGATGGTATTTGGATGACATAAAAATCATGGCTTCTGCTTCTGAACTTACGCCGCCAACAATTACTCAAGTTACTCCTATCTGGCAGGATACGGTGTTTCAAGTAGGACCTTTCCCTGTTAAGGCAAGAATAAATGATGCGAGTGGGATTAGCGTGGCAAAGTTATATTTTAGCATCAACAATAGCTCTTTTGATTCGCTTTTGATGGTCAATACTTCTTTGGATACTTTTGTAGCTACCATCCCTTCTCAACCATATAATACTCGAATAGACTATTATATCAAAGCATGGGATGCATCTCCTGCTCAGAATATGGCTCAAAGTTCAGCCAAATGGTTTTACATCAAACAAGCTCCACCTGTGGTAATTATTGGTAATGCATCTACTACTACCTATTATATGCCTGTAAATGGCTATTTCAAATGGGGATGGAGTGCTTTACTCTATACGGCTAGTGAAATAAACAAGTCAGGAATCATTGATTCCATCTTTTTCCGAGTTTCATCTAATACATCCAACTTTTTGATGGAAAATCAACGAATGATGATTGGTGTGGTACCGTATTCTAGTTTTTCCGATGGAAGCATGCCTGATAGTGCAAGTTTAACTACTTTTTACTATGGAAATGTAACCTGGGTAGGTCCTGGTTGGTTTAAAATCACACCCATAACTCCTTTTTATTATAACGGGAATTCGAATTTACTCATTTATTGGATTAATCGTAGGGGTCAATACCAAACCGGATACCCCGTTTTTTATGCAACCAATACCTCTTCTTATCGGGCAAAATATAGATACAGTGATACATATTCGAGCGTTTTCCCCACATCAACCGGTACTTTAACATATACGAGACCTGATATTAAAATTGTTTTTCGTTTACCTAGCACATTAGATTTGGCGTTGAGTTCAATTACTTCACCTTCTCCTTCTGCCATTCTTGAAGTAGGAACATCTTATGATATTAAAGTTCAGATTAAAAATGAAGGTACTCAAACAGTTACCAGTTGCAATTTATTTTACTCGATTGATAATGGAGCTCCTTCTTCCTACGCCTGGTCTGGATCGTTGCTTCAGGGAGGAGTATCTCCAGAAATAACGATTGGTTCAGTTGTCTTTACACAACCAGGAACTCATAAACTTAAAGTTTGGGTTAGTAACCCAAATGGACAGCCTGATCAATTGAATTTAAACGATACTTTAACCATAAATTACTTTGTTTGCCCATTCATTTTATCGGGTGAATACACGATAAATCCTTTGCAGCCTACTGGTGGTACGAATTTTGGTAGTTTTAGGGATGCGTTGAATACGTTGAGGCAATGTGGCATAAGTGACACGGTGGTGATGAGGATATCTCCTGGGACGTATGATACGATATTGAACATTAATTATCAGATACCTGGGGCTGGGGTAGTGGGTATGGTGATATTTGAGGGTGGGGGTAGTGTACC
>JAOAAK010000034.1 GCA_026418905.1 Bacteroidales bacterium
ATAGAGGTAAGTGCCGGGTGTAGCGAGCACTTCACTATAGGTGTTGGTAGTGTTATTGATGTCGGTCCAGGTTGCTCCACCGTTGTTGCTACGTTGCCATTTGACGATAGAGCCTGTGTAGCCGGTGAGGGTCATGGTGCCGGTGTTGGAGCCTTGGCAGATTTGAGAGTTAGGAGCAGACAGTGTTCCTGCTATAGTTGTTGGATGGACCGTGACAGAATAAATGTTTGAATATTGAGATGGACAAGTGGCGTTTTTCACAAGAACTCTATAATCCCATATTCCACTGCTGGAAGGAGTTTCAGAATATGTGGCAGTTTGATTGCTAATGGTTGTCCATGAGCCGTTGTTTACTCTTTTTTCCCATTGTAATATATTACCCACATATCCACTTAAAGTCAAAGTACCTATATTATTTCCAATACATATTTCAGTTAAAGTTCCGTTGAGTGTTCCAGGATTAGTAGAAGCAGGGCTGGTTAAATTAACGGGATTTGACAAGGGACTGCTTGTTCCACCAATCACCACTTTACCTCTGTAAGTGCCATTGCTTAGTCCAGTGAAAGTATAAACACTATCATTACCAGTCCATGTTTGAAGAGTATTTCCTGCATTGTCAGTTAAATGAAAAGTTTGTGTAGTTTTTTGGGAGGAAACCACTTTAACAGAGCCTGTGCCACAGCCAGGTATAGCTTCAACAGCGGCAAGAGGTGTGGTTGGAGTGTTATATTCAAAAATAAGATCTAACCATAATGAGGCAGATTGACCAAAAAGTGAAGCCATATCATACCATGTTCCCGGCGATGCTGTTCCAAAAGATGTATACATAGTAGAATTGTCAGTATTATTCCGTAATGTACTCATTGCAGCACAAAATTGATGAGTAGTGTAATTATGGGGTGAATCATAATTTAACTCATAACCAATGTAAAATGGTCCGCTGACATTAACAGGAGATGAAAAAATGACCCAATTATATTGTCCTTGGGTAAATGAAGTGATATTTCGAGTTTCAGTATAAATACGCGTACCAGGAACTCCACCATTATCGGTCCAGACAGAAACATTAATGGTTTTCCCTGTTCCCTGTGCTCTATAAGCATAAAAGCCAAATCCATAAATTTTACCACTGTATTGATTGTTGAATTTTTCAGCGTACTTGTAAAAGAAATAATTAGTCCCGCTACTAGTGATATATCCATGACCAGGAAGTAAACCTGCTGTTAAATTGTATACTGTAACATTATCAGAAATTAGAAGATTGGTACACGTATCGCGTCCTCCAACAACCACGTAATTGAGGTAAGTTATAGCGTCATTTCCATGAGGATTGTACGCATGTAAAGTAGTAGCATATTTACCTTGAGAAAGATATTGTACTGATGGATTTTGTTGCTGGGAAGTGGAAGGTACTCCTCCTTGAAATGTCCAATTCCATCCTGTTGGCACACGGAGAGATTTATCCTTATAATTCACATAACCACCTTGAGGTATAAATGGACGTAAATTCCAATCTTTTAAATTTCCTGTGCCTTCAAAATTGGCAATGGGAGCTCTACCAAGAACTTTAACAAAGTTATTTACAGTTTTGGTATTAGAACCAGCTGGATTGGCTGCAGTAAGAATTACATTATATTCCCCTGCTACATTATATTTGGTAAAAGCATTTTGCGTATAGAGATTTTGATCGACTGAACCTGGAAGCGTCCATTCCCACCATACGGGGGTGTTGGTTGATTTATCAAGAATAGTTACTGGTTCTCCTTCATAAGTGACCAATTGAGTAGTAACTTCTCTACTGATAGTTACATCGTCAAGAAACCATCGATGAGCATCTACACCTGTGTATTTAAATGCAACGTAAACAGTTTGTCCGGCATATGATGATAAGTCTATGATAGTTTGAACCCACGAATCAGTGACGGAGGTAGGAGACCATATTTCGGTGAAAGTTGAAGTGTCCTGAGAAGTTGTCGATATCAAAACACGATTTTTCCCGTAATATGTAGGATATTGATTATAAGACCAAAAAGACAATTTATAATTATACCCAGCTGGGAGATTAATGCCAGGAGAAACTAACCACCCTATTTCATTTACTGTCGCAGATCCGTAATCATGTAAGGCTGATTTAAGTCCATTTTCGGTATGATTTTGAGCAGTGGAGGATGTCCATTTTATACCGTCGTTATCCTTATCATGAATAACCCATCCTGTAGGGGGCCAAGAACCTTCAAAGTTTTCGACAAAGATATTTTCAAGGCCTGCAAAATTAGCTGTTGGTGCTTGAAAAGGAGAAATGGTAAGACGAATATTTGGTCTGTTGCTATTAACTGTACCATTATTTCCACTAGGATCGGTTCCTCCTGTCCATTGTTGATGCATGTTAGTGGCTGTAGTATAGTAACAATTGCTAGGAACATTACCTGGATTGCCCGTGGTCCATACTTTAGTTAAAACCATGAGGTTTTTATTTGCAACATAAGGGAAAGGAGTTTGCAATGTTATGGTGTACCATCCATTTATATTGGGAACAAAAGTACCGCTGTAGACTAATGTTGCGTCTTGAATAAGGTTATTAAAAGTAGTTTGTGAAAGTGTTGACTGATCTGTTGTTTTTAAATAGATTTGAATATTTCTCGTATCAGTTCTAGCTGCAGATGGCCGCCATGCTATAGCTGTTATGATACCTGAACCACCAATTTCAGTTTTGGTGTAAATAGCAGCATCACAAACATATTTAGTGGTATTATTGATTCCAAGAGGAATTAATCCACCACTAGTAGTACCTGTTCCAATGGTCACAGGGCTTGATGGAGGGGTGTAGGAAGAAATGGTGATATAGTTAACCTTTGTTATGCTGTCCTTGCCATAAGCATTGCTTACCACCAGTTTAACACTGTAAGTTCCGGGTGAAGGGTAAATAACCTGGGGATTTCGAAGTGTTGAAGTGGAAGGAATAGCTCCAGGGAATGACCATTTCCATGAAGTGGGATAATTGGTTGAAAGATCGGTAAATTGGATAGCAGTTCCTGCTTGTCCGCTGGTTGGTGTTCCGCTGAAATTAGCTACTGGTGGATTAGTATTGGCATTGGGGTCAAATCCATTTAATGTAGTAGGATTGGAATTATTAGGATCAAGCCAAGGTTTTAATTGTTTATCAGGTGTAGTACCATTTTGATCCCAATGGTAATTAAATTTTCCGTAATAATCAGTTCCGTACGGTCCACCACATTGAGAAGCACCACCTGTTAAAGTTCCTATGATTAATTTGTTACTACCACGAAACAGGGGTGAACCTGATGACCCTCCCTCTGTTACACCATAACCATTAGAAGTAGAGGCCCAAGAAGATATAGTCCAATGAGCATTGGCCATACCCCCTGTCCAAGTTCCTGTACCCGGGGTTACTGTATAAGTTGAAATTTTCTTTGCATCTCCAGCAGGATGATGAATACCCACACCCCCTGCTGTCGCTGTTGTATTCCGGTCCCAACCGTTGTAATAAGGGTTCCACGAAAGTGGAGGTTGTGAGCTTAGCTCTACAAGTAGAAAGTCCGAACCACCATTGATATCACCACCTGCACGATGAGTGCAACCAGTAATTACATTATTAGGAGGTGTACCTGTATTAGGACATCCGGGTCTTTCATAATTGAAATAAAATTGCCATTGGTTTTTATCCGAAGGTGAAGCCGATCCACCACAGTGATATGCAGTTAAAAAATAAGGTTGTCCATTGTTCAAAGTATTGTTAACTAGAGATCCGCTACAATAGTACCAATTAGCTCCATCTTTAAAAAAAATGCGAGCAACCCCTCTTTTTTGAACTTGCCAGTTATCTCCTTCAGGTGAACAGTTGATGTTGACTTGACATGATCCCGCATCTCCTAAATCCTTCGTAGGATCATTCAACAAATCAAAATAGACATATATGATGTCTCCAATAGATAATTTACCTCGAGGTTCAAATGTTTGAAGGATGCCTTGTAGATTGTAAATAGTAATACTTCCATTTTTTCCAGGATTGGATATCACAGGTTGAAACTGCCCTTGATGTGGTTTTTCTAAATATTCAATAATCAAAACTTCACCTGGAATAGTCTGGACACTGAATATACCTGATGGGGTGTTGTTTTCAGCTGTATAGGCTCCCAATATTATAGATTTATTTTCATTGTAAATGTATAATTCAGCATCTTCGGGAAGCTCAAATTGATCAAAAACAACTCCAACCGATAAAGCCCCAGGAGCTCGTAACTTAATACGCCACATCATGGTTCCATCGGGTAAACGCTCCCAGGTTCCATCATGCCATATGTTTTTGTTAACAGGTAATGAAAATCCACCACGTTTTGGCAAATTTTGAAGATCTCTTAAAGAATCTTCTCTTTTTACATTTTGCCATGATATGGAGGCAGTTGACACAATTACTTCGTCTTCTACATCACTTACTTGAAATAGCAAGGATTTTGGAGTACCACCTTGGCTAATTTGTCCATATGTGAATAAAAACGTAACTGTTATTAAACAAAAAGCGTAAAATTTTTTCATAATGAATTTTTTTACATTAGATCAAATTTACAAGAAAAAGTTTATTTGACCAATAAAACTCTTTAATTTTTTTTATTGATTAAAGTGAGATAAAAAATCAGAAGTGAAGCTGCGATTCCTGCATTTAATGAGTCTGGTGGGGAAAAAGAGGAAGAAGGAATACTTACAAGTTCGAATTTATGGGAAAAATGTTGAATACCATGAGATTCGTTTCCAATGATAAAGGCCAATGGAAATGAAAAATCTTGTTGTTGAATGGGTCTGCCGTGTGGATCGGCAATATAAATGGGGCATTTGAGGTGAAAGAGAATTTGTTCGGGTGTGAGATAATGTACATGAACATGGGCAACGCTACCTTTAGAACTTAATACTGTTTTAAGATTAAATGCATCCACACTCTCAGTTGTTGCCAGGATGTGTTTTATGCCAAACCAATGACAAGTACGGATAATAATTCCTAAATTAGCAGGATCGGACAAATCATCCAAAATGGGAGTAATGGGTTGAAGTTCAAACGATGTTCTATGAGGGATATGAAAAATTCCACATATTTCGTTAGGAGCTTTTAGAAAAGAAATGGAGTTTAAAATTTTTTCAGAAATAGGATAAAGGACTTCATCGTTGCGAACAATTTTTTTCCACTTAGAAGTTTTTTCCTTAATAACAAAGAGAGCATAGGGCTTAATGCCGCTTGATATTAAATCTAAAACAACTTTGGGAGTTTCCGCAATAAACAAACCAGCTTCCTCTCTCTCTTTTTTATTTTTGAGAGAACGATACAATTTATAAAGAGAATGACCCATGAAGATTATTCTTCAGCTTCTACTTGAATGATTACTTTAGCTATGATATTTTTGTGAATGCGAATAGAAGCCTCGTAAGTGCCTAATTCCTTGATCACTTCAGGAGTTAATTCTATTTTTTTTCTATCAATTTCGATGTTAAATATTTCCTTGATGGTATCTGCTACCTGAATATTGTTTACACTACCAAAAATTTTACCTGTAGATGTAGCTTTAGTTTTGATAATAATGGTAGCTCCATTTATTTTTTCTGCAATATTTTCAGCTTCTTTTCTTATTTTTTCTTCTTTGAAGGCTTGCTGTTTGATAATTTCAGCGACCATTTTTTTAGCAGAAGGGGTAGCTTCGATAGCTAAGCCTCTTGGGATAAGAAAGTTTCTTGCATATCCAGGCTTGACATTTACAATATCGTATTTATTACCCAGATTTTTTACGTCTTCTTTCAAAATCACTTCCATATTCTCACCTCCTTACTTATTTTAATTGATCAGTGACAAATGGTAGAAGTGCCAAGTGACGTGCTCTTTTAATAGCTCTAGCCACTTTTTTCTGAAATTTGGTTGAGGTACCAGTAATTCGCTTTGGTAATATTTTCCCCTGATCATTTACAAATTTTAACAAAAAATCTGGATCTTTATAATCAACATATTTTATCCCAGCCTTCTTAAAACGGCAATATTTTTTCTTTTTGGTTTCTATGTTAATTGGTGTCAGATACCTGATTTCACTTTCTTTTTGTGCCATACAATTCTCTATTAAATGGTTGAAGAATTTGTTGTATTACTTGTGGATTTTTGCTCACTTTTTAATTTCCTTCTTTTTTCAGCATATTCAATACCATACTTATCTAGATGGACAGTAAGATAGCGTAGTATTCTTTCGTCACGCTTGTAGTTTAACTCTAATTCTCCAATGATACCAGGATCACTTTCAAATTCAATTAAATGATAAAAACCCGTTGTTTTCTTTTTGATAGGGTATGCTAACTTTCGAAGGCCCCAGTCTTCTTCGTAAATAATTCGGGCGTTACGATCTTCGAGAAATCTTTTAAATTTATTAACCGTTTCCTTTGCCTGGTCCTCAGACAAAACGGGAGTCATAATGAAAACGGTTTCATAACGTCGTGTCATACAAAGATTTTTAAAATGGTGTGCAAAGTTAATGATTTTTAAAACATCAAATGTATTTTCAAAAAATTTTATCATTGTTCTGTAACTATGCTTACCTTTGTAAAAAAATGATAACACTTGGTGTTATAGGTGGACAGGAAATTCTTCTCATATTGTTGATTGTGCTGATTTTGTTTGGAGGCAAAAAAATCCCAGAGCTTATGCGCGGTTTAGGTAAAGGGGTTAGAGAGTTTAAAAAGGCTAGGGATGGCGTTGAAAGTGAGATAGGGAATTTGACCGAGGATTCGGAAAAACAAGAAAAACAGCTATAAACCTCAAATGGAAGAGCGCTTTAGTGAGCATCTAGTTGAGTTAAGAAAGCGCCTTATTTATATGATCATATCGGTTGTTTTAACTGCAGTGTTTGTATTTTTGTATCCTTCTTTTTTTGTTGATCATTTGTTACTGGGTTTACTTTCTCAGGATTTCCCTACATATCGTTTTCTCTGTTGGTTAGGTAGTGCATTGACTTTAAATGATCTATGTTTACAGAATCCAAGTTTTTCCTTGATTAATACGGAGTTGTCTGGACAGTTCAGGTATCACATCCTTATTTCTCTCGTTTGGGGAATAATTTTATCGTTTCCATTTATCCTTTACCAGTTATGGCTATTTATTAAACCTGCTCTTTATGAACATGAAATAAAAGCGGTTAGACGATCACTTTCCTGGATGATATTGTTTTTTGTTGTAGGAATTTTATTTGGCTATTATATTCTAATACCTTTTACTATTCAATTTTTACTACATTATCAGATGAGCAATCAAATACAGAACATGATCACCATAGGGTCTTATTTTACTACATTGGGAATTCTTTTGTTTTGGATGGGACTAAGTTTTGAAATACCTTGGCTGATGTATTTGTTGGGGAGAATTGGGATTGTTACCTTTGAGGGGTTAAAATCATATCGTGCCTACATATTTGTTATTATTTTGATCATTGCAGGCATCATTACACCAACGACCGACATTTTTACACAATTATTGGTGGGATTACCTTTGTATGGGTTATTCGAACTAGGTTTGTTTTTGGTGAGAAAAAATGAAAGGAAAAATTTATTTCAGGCGAAGGACGAAGCCTGAAGATGTATTTTGCATAATTTGTTCTAAAGATAAGGTAAGAGTTGCAATTTTATGATCAGAGCTTATAATGACGTAGGGATTTCTTTTTACTTTTTTTATTTCATAGGGAGAAACGACCACAATTTTCCAATTAAAAAGTGAACCAAAAGGAAGTGTCGAAAAACGTGTCAAAATGTTATGAATGGTTGAATCTCTTTGAAGAGCTTTTTGGAAAAAGGGAGTGGTATTTTGTTTTGAAAATCTGTGACGAGTGAAAGAAAAATACGAAGGTATAAAAAATTTAGATACGTTTGTCATTTCGGCCATAAGTGAACGAAATGCACTAGGGTGTTCGAAAGAAAAGCTGATAGAGAATTCATTGCGTGTGCTACTTTGTTTGATAGATGATATGCCATTTACTTTTTGTGCTTTGCTGATGAAAAGCAGAATACTTTCCTTTATTTTTTCTGAAAATGAAGCATTAGTTTGAAATCCGGAAAAACCACGTATGACAAGTGAATATTCCCCACTTTTGTCAGAATGCAAAACAATTTTTTCCTCCAGCTCTATGCAGGAATTAAGGAAAAGAGTCAAAAATGATAAAAGGTATACTATAAATTTACCTGATGATAGCATTAGGATTAAATACTTTTCGTAGTATGTCGTTGATGCGAGCAGCAGGGTCAGTTCTTATTTTTTTCTCTTCCCCAGCAATGACGTTGAACAATGCTTGCAAAGCTTTATCTGTAACATATTGGGGTAGGTCAGTTTGTACTGGAGTTACAAGTGGAATTTTATTATAAGTCGTAGTGATATCTTCCCAAAGTTTTGTAGCATGAACTTCGTCAAGAGCCTTTTTAATTTCAGGTTTGAACAGTTGAGACAACTGTTGGGAGGTTTTTTTGCGGAAATATTCTGTTGCAGCATTATCTGGTCCTTTCAAAATGTTTTTAGCGTCTTCAAAAGTCATCGAGAGAATTGCATTAACAAAAATAGGACCAGCTTTACTCACAGCATTCTCGGCTCCGCGATTCATAGCAACGATGAAATTATCAATAAGTTGGTGAAACCCCAATTCTCGAAGTTTGGTTTCAACCTTTTGTACTTCAGGTGGAAAAAGTATTTTATATAAGGAATTGCCTAAAAAACCATCTGTTTTTCCTAAAAAACTGATGGCATTGTTGGTTCCAACTTTTAGGGCTTCTTTCAATCCTTGGACAATGTCAGATTCTGTAAGAATAACAGGTGTGTTGGTTTGTTTGGTAAATTGCTGTAAGACATCGCATGCGGGGAAAACCAACAAAATTATCATGCTTAATAAAAGTATTCTTGTTTTCATGGTAAAAAAATTTAATATCCAAAAATGGTTTTAAGATCTACTTCTTTAACTTTCCCGTATTTTTTCAAGACATCCATGGGCATGTCTTTTTTGTTTCCAATGATCATAATGGTGTATTTGTTATCTTTGAGGTGAGTATTCTGGAAGTTGACCAAATCTTGAAGTGTTAAAGATGGAACTTTTTCGAAAGTGGTTTTCTCTATGTCATAATCTAATCCTAGATCTTTTGCTTGTATGTATTCCCAGAGGATATCATCTTTGGTAATGCGATTAGCACGGATATTTTTAAGTAATCCCTCTTTTGCTATGGTAAATGATTTTTCTGATTGAGGCATGTTGGAAAGAAGTTCCATAAAAGCATCCAAGGCTGTTTCAATTTTATCATACTGTGTTGCAATGAAAGCTAGCGTAAAGTGATATTCATCCTTTTTTTGAGGAGTAATAATATATGCAACAGCGGCATAAGCTAGAGCTCGAGCCTCGCGCATTTCCTGGAAAATTACTGAGTTCATATTTCCACCAAAATATTCATTGAATAATCGAATGGTAGGATAAAGTTCTGGATTAAAACCTTTTTCTTCTCTAGAAACGAGTAAAATCATAGATTGTGGACTTTCAAAATTGACGAAATAAATTATGTTTTCTTTTGTGGGTAAGGGTTCAAAGTTCTTTTTGGGTGGCATTTTAAGAAAACTAGAAGGGATGGCATGTAGAGTAGTGAGCTTGTTAGTCAGCTTATCTAATTCTTCGGGTCCGTAATACATTATGTAGTGTTCATAGTTAAATATTTGTGATAACTTTTGGTAAATAGTTTGCAGAGACAATTTTTTTAATTCCTTCTCGGAAAGAATATTTGTAGTTGGATTTTTTGGTCCGTACATTCCAAATGCAGCAAGCTTTTGGAAAACCGTTTGCATATTTTTCTTAGCATCGGCTCTTTTCTTAAGTGTATTATCGATAAATTTTGAAAGATCTTCCTTGTTAGCTTGTGGTTGACGGATTACTTTTTCAATAAGTGAAAGAGCTTCATCAAAATTTTCCTGAAGCCCACTTAGCTTAATATAAGCACGATCTTGAGAAGCAGATGCTGAAAATTCACATCCTAAAGAAAATAATTTTTTACTTACCTCTTCGGCACTGATCCCATGGGTGCCTAAAAATGGTACAAATTCCATAACTAGAGGTAAGTATTTATCATGATTCGACCCCATTTCAACGACAAAATAAAGAGTAAACAATTCGTTTTCCTTATTTTTTACATAATAAATAGGCACTTTTTGTTGTAGTTGTGCAATGGTTAGATCTTTATTAAAATCCACAAAACGTGGCTCAATATCAGGAACTTTGCTTTCTTTGATTTCTTTCAAAAAAACCGATTCTGCATCTCTATTCATATCTAGCTTAGTCAATTTGTTTTTAGGAATCTTTTTAATGGTGGTATCAACACCAGTTAGCTTGTAAACAACAACGTAATTGTTATTAAAATGTTTCTGAGCAAATTCCACAATGTCTTTTTTAGTAAAACGGCTCATGCGATCAATTTTTTGTATATATTGATCCCATGGAACATCGTAGATGAAAGCCTCTACAAATTGCATGGCTCGTTCAGAATTATCTTGCATTTTTTTAATTTCAGAAACTTTTATGTTAGTCAAAATAGCAGGTAAGAGATTATCGTCAAACTCACCTTTTTTGATTTTTTCAATTTGCTCGAGAAGTAGATCCTTGACTTCGTCTAATGTTTGACCTTGCTTCGGAGAACCTCCAAGCATTAGTACGGAGTAATCTTTCATGATCCAAGCTGAACTATAAGCTTTGAGAACTTTTTGTTGTTTGACGAGGTTTAAATCGAGTAAACCAGCCATGCTGTTTGAAAGAATCATGTCCAAGACGGATAATTTTAATGCTTCATCGGTAATTCCTCCTGGAAGGCGAAAACCGATTAGAATATTTTCGGCATCTGGTCCATAAACTTTTTTCACTATGGGTTGTTGTATGGGTTCTTCTTCTGGGGAAATAAAGGGAGGACTATGAACAGGTTTCATTTGGCTAAAATATTTATCAATGATTCTGATAGCTTCATCTGGATCAAAATCCCCAGAAAGGGCAATGGCCATATTGTTGGGAACATAATAGTTGGCATGAAACCATCGAATATTACGCATCGAGGGGTTTTTTATATGATCCTGTGATCCTATGACAGAACGCCCGTAAGGATGTTTACTGAAAAGCCCTGAAAGCAAAGCTTCATAAGCTTTTCTTGTATCGTTAGTAAGGGTCATGTTTTTTTCTTCATAAATGGTTTCGAGCTCCGTATGAAAACCGCGTAATACCGGATTCATCATGCGATCCGCCTGAATTTTAGCCCAATTTTCAAGCTGATTTGATGGAATGTTTTCTACATATACAGTCATATCATACGAAGTGAAAGCGTTGGTGCCGTCAGATCCTAGAATGTTCATTAATTTATCGTATTCATTAGGGATAGCATATTTAGAAGCAATAAATGAAATGGAATCAATTTTTTTGTAAAGTGCCTTACGTTGCTTATCGTCTTGCAAAGTTCGATAAACTTCAAATAAGGAGTCTATTTGGTCTATGTATTTCTTTTCTGCTAAATAATCAGTTGTTCCGAAATGGACTGTTCCCTTGAACATCATGTGTTCAAAATAGTGAGCAAGTCCTGTAGTTTCTTGTGGGTCATTTTTGCTGCCAGCCCTCACAGCAATATAAGTTTGAATACGAGGTTTGTCTTTATAAACAGTCATGTATACTTTGAGGCCATTGGCTAACGTATAAATGCGAGTTTTCAGGGGGTCATTGGGATATTCTACATAGTGGTATCTGCTCTGGGATTGAACTTGACCCCAAAAAAGGATTGATACAGGGAAAAGCCAAAAAAACAAAAACTTTTTCATAACGATTAATTTTATTTTTCTTTTTTCAAAGATAAATTTTCCAAAAAAACAGGGAATTCGGGATTTTTTTTAATAATTTCAGAATGAATAACATCTTGTTGTAATTCATGAGGTAATGAATGAATTAGGCTAAAATTAACCGAAAGATCCGGAAAATTAAAGTAATTGCGAATAATCTGAGCTATGTTTATACGATACTTTTCAGCACTTGCTTTTTTATAGCTGCTAGGAAATTCCAGTGTTAAAGTGTTTTCATTTTCAATGAGAAAGTTTGTGTCTGAAAATATTTCAACCAATTCAAGATCATTGGCAAACTGTTTTTCAAGATGTTTTTTCAGGTCTTCAAGATGGTCAGGAATGAGTTTTTTGGGAGGAGTGATATGTTGATTTTTAATGAGAGTAGTCTCTTGTTTAATTTTTGATATTTTAATATCTGAAGCATTAAAACTTATATTCAAGTTGGAATTCTTATCGATTTTGGAATATGATGGGTTTGCATACATCTGGCTTCCTTGAGGGGATGCTGGTGGAACTATATTTTTGTTTTGTTCGGGATTATTAATGGAAGTGTTTTTCTCGAGCGGAGAAATTTTGTCTAAAAAAAAACATAATTGAAGGATAATGTTTTCAAGAAAAATTGGCTTAATGTTACTTTGACGATAATCAAATTCAGATTTAACAAGAAAATTTAAAGTTTCTGTTAGCCATGGTTCGGGAATCTGAGATGTATGTTCTTTGTATTTCTGTATCTGTACTGGGCTTAATTCATCAATTAACTCAAGTGTTTCAGGATTTCTAGCAAGCAATAAATATCGCACGTGAGAAATAAGTCCGGAGAGTAAATGACCACCATCGAAACCTCGGGATAAGATTTCGTTAAGCAATTTCAGGGCTTTAACCATGTCTTTTTGTAAAAAAGCTGAGGTGAAATTGAAATAATAATCTTCATCCAGCACAAACAATGATTCTGTGGCAACCTGCAAAGTAAGTTTATTGCCCGATAGTGCTACAAGTTGATCAAATAATGATAATGCGTCTCGCATAGCACCATCAGATTTGGAAGCTATCAGTCGTAAAGCATCTTCTTCTGCATCGATATTCTCTTGTTGAGCAACATAAGCCAGATAGCGTACCATATCAGGTATGCTGATACGTTTAAAATGATATACCTGACATCGAGAAAGTATGGTCGGAAGAATCTTATGACGTTCTGTAGTAGCTAAAATGAACTTGGCATAGCTAGGTGGTTCTTCGAGAGTCTTCAGAAAAGCATTAAAAGCATGAGTACTAAGCATGTGTACTTCGTCGATGATGTAGATCTTATACTTTCCTTCCTGGGGAGGAATACGAACTTGTTCAATGAGTTGACGGATGTCTTCGACAGAGTTATTAGAAGCTGCATCTAATTCATAAATGTTAAATGAAATGTTTTGATTGAAGGATAGGCACGATTTGCATTGATTGCAAGCTTCTCCTTCGGGGGTTATATTTTCACAATTGATGGTTTTAGCTAAAATACGTGCACATGTCGTCTTCCCAACACCCCTAGGACCGGTGAAAAGAAAAGATTGGGCAACCTTATTTTGAAGAATAGCGTTTTTTAATGTCTGTACAATCACATCCTGCCCTACTACATCTTTGAATGTAGAAGGTCTGTATTTTCTTGCCGAAACAAGAAAGGTATTTTTCATCAGCACAAAAATAGCATTTTTGGTTGAGTAATTTTTTTTAATTCCACCCGTATCTTGATAAATTATCCAATGTGCTTATTTTCGTTAGAACCTAAAAGAGAAAGAAACGATATTGTTGGTATAGCCATATGCAGCTCAAAAATTTTTACGTATAATAATTTTTTACGTATGTTTGTAGAAAGGCAGATAATGAAACAGTCTTCTTTTCCGCACACATACGTAATAGTATTCATATTGTTGATTTTAGCGGGAATACTTACGTTTATTTTACCTGGTGGAATTTTTGAAAAGCAGGTCGTGCTTGTAAACAATGTGGAGAGAACAATTGTTGTACCTGAATCTTTTCATCATGTCGATGCCCAGCCTCAAGGGTGGGGGATATTTCTTGCCATTTTCGAAGGTTTTGTTCAACGGGCTGATATTATTGCTTTTATTCTTATTATTGGAGCATCATTTTATATGATTAATCAGACAAAAGCCATAGATATAGGACTTTTCAAATTAATTTCTTGGTTGAAAAAATGGGAAGAACGAAGACGTGCTGGTTGGGTCGATGAACTTTTATTGATATTGCTTATGCTGGTTTTTAGCTTATTCGGTGCCGTATTTGGTATGAGTGAAGAGACTATTGCATTTGTACCTATTTTTGTACCCTTGGCACTAAGACTTGGTTATGATAGCTTGACAGGTGTGGCTCTTTGTTTTGTAGCAGCAACGCTTGGTTTCACTGGTGCTTTTCTAAACCCATTCACCATTGGAGTAGCTCAGGGAATTGCTCAATTGCCTCTTTTTAGTGGATTAGAATATCGCTTATTGTTGTTTGCCATTATAAATATATTTGGTTTTATTTTCATTCTCTCATATACGAGAAGAATTAAGAAAAATCCAGTTTTATCACCTATGTTTGAGCTAGATGAAACATGGCGCCAGAATGAGTTACAAAATTCAGATGTTAAAGAACATCGTGCTAAGTGGCATTCATGGATTGTGCATTTAATGGTTTCAACATTAGGCATTTATTATGCTTGCGATATGTGGATAATAAGTGATGAAGACAATGCTATAGCTATTTCGATTTTTACGATGCTGGTATTTTTTTACGTTTTAGCTGGAACGTGGTTGCTTTGGAAAAAGAGCATAGAAATATTTATTTTTTTTCAGACACTTTTAAGTATGATACTTTTAGTTTTAGGTGTTATTGAATATGAATGGTATATTCCTGAACTAACAACGATGTTTTTGCTTCTTGGACTGGTTGCTGCTGCAGCTTACGGGTTTAAACCAAATGAAATGGTTCAACATTTTTTGGCAGGGGCAAAGGATATTTTTTCGGCAGCTTTTGTCGTTGGCATGGCTGCTGGAATTATTATTGTTTTGCAAAAAGGTCAAGTGGTTGATACAATTTTGTATTACTTATCGGGGCTTTTACAAGGTAATGAATTAAGTGCTACGACGGGCATGTACGTAGTAACAACCTTATTTAATTTTATTATGCCGTCAGGATCAGCTAAAGCAGCTCTCCTTATGCCTCTGATGGCTCCTCTTTCAGATATGGTAAACGTTAGTCGGCAGGTGGCAGTGGTCGCTTTTCAAATAGGGGACGGTTTTACTAACATGATTACACCCGTGTCGGGGGTTTTACTTGGCGTACTTACAATGGCTAGAATCCCATATCACATCTGGGTGAAGTGGGTATGGAAATTTATTCTCGCTTTAGTTCTACTTGGGTGGATTTTAATTTTACCTGCCATTTATTTTTCATGGCCAGGTTTTTAATGATATGAAGGAACGAATACGTTCAATTTTATTGAAATACTGGGGATATACTAGTTTTAGGCCGCTGCAGGAGGATGTAATTTTCTCAATTCTTAGTGGAAAAGATACCGTTGCACTATTTCCAACAGGAGGAGGTAAATCGATTACTTATCAAGTTCCAGCTCTAGTCATGGATGGCTTCTGCCTTGTAGTAACACCTCTCATTGCTCTCATGTTGGATCAGGTTGATCAGTTAAAAAAACGGGGCATTCATGCAGAGGCTCTTCATAGTGGGCTTTCCTACCTTGAAGCAGAGGAAATCCTACGTGCATCTATTGACCACAAGATCAAATTATTATATGTCTCGCCGGAACGGCTTACACTATCCTTTTTTCGTGAGGCACTACGGGAAATGAGAATTTCTTTCATTGCTGTGGATGAAGCTCATTGCATATCGCAATGGGGCTATGATTTTAGGCCAGCCTACCTTCGTATTGCTGAGATTCGCCCATTTAAGCCAGAGATACCTATCCTTGCTGTAACAGGATCTGCAACACAGCGCGTTTTATTAGACATCGTTGAAAAACTTTCACTTAAACAGCCACATGTAGTTCGTCAAAGTTTTTTTAGACCTAATTTGTTCTACAACGTGCTTTACGAAGAAAACAAAACTCAACGTCTTTTACAGTTGTTGAATGAGTATCGTGGATCAGGGATTGTCTACATTCGTGATCGCAAAAAGACCCAACAATGGGCTGATTTTCTGAAAAAATCCGGAATAGATGCAACTTTTTACCATGCTGGTCTTCCGTGGGATGAACGAAAAAAGAGGCAACAACAATGGATTCGCGGGCATACACGAGTGATGGTTTCTACGAATGCTTTTGGAATGGGAATCGACAAACCTGATGTTCGCGTGATCGTGCATCTTGATATGCCTGATTCTATAGAAGCATATTTTCAGGAAGCAGGTAGAGCAGGACGGGATGGCAAAGACGCTTACGCCTGGTTACTTTGGAATTATGAGGATATCAGCAAACTGGACCGTAGCGTACAGGAAAATCATCCTGATTTTTCATATATAGGCTTGGTTTATCATAGACTAGGGGAGTTTTTTAACTTATTGCCAGGAACAGGAGAAAATGCATCATTTCCATTCGATCTTCAGCATTTCATTCAGCAGGAAAACTTTCAGCCCAGAGAAGCTTTTTACGCCTTAAAACAACTCCATCATTTGGGACTTATCTCTCTTTCTGATCCTTTTTTTCAACGTTCAAGAGCGAAAATTTTATTGGATAAGCGAGGACTTTATAAGTTTCAGGTCGAAGAACCACAATTGAACCCTTTTTTGGAAATGTTGATCAGGACATATGTGGATTTGTTTGATCATTTTGTTTTTATCGATGAGGATAGATTAGCAAAGCAAATGAACACCACCAAAGATATCATCATCAAAGGTCTCATGTTGCTAAGAAAAAAAGAGATAATTGCGTATGAACCTGTTATAGATAGTATTTTTTTAACTTTTCTTACGCCTCGGTTGAAACAAGAAGAACTCATTTCATTTCAAACACAATATGAGAAGCTAAAACAAAAACGACATGTAGAAATTCAGTCCATGAAAACTTTTGTTTTGAACATGACCAAATGCCGTAGTCAATTTCTTTTATCGTATTTTGGAGAGGAAAAAAGCAAACGTTGTGGGCAATGTGATGTATGTGCAGGCAGAGGAAAATTATCCATGTCTGATTTGGAATTTGATGAACTTTTACAAAGAATTAAACCTTTGCTCGAAGAACCTCGTGATATCTATGAAATTTTTATGCACTTTCCTGCCATGAGAAATTTAAAAGTCATATCAGCCTTACGTTGGCTACTAGACCATGGTAAAATCGAATCATTGCCAAATGGTAAATTAAGATGGAAAAAGAAGTTATCTCATGAATAATTGCATTAAAATATCGGCTTCCGCAGGTAGTGGTAAGACATTTCGTTTGACTCTTGAGTTTTTAAAAATCGTTCTCCAAGCACCTGAAAATTTCAACAAGGTAATGGCTGTTACTTTTACTAACAAGGCAGCTCTTGAAATGAAAGACCGCTTTATTAATGCATTATACGACATTTCCCAGCACGGTACACATTCGAAATATTTCAACCAAATAGGGCATGATATACATGTAGCTCATGCTTCAAAAGCTCTTCACAGCATTCTTCATCGCTACGACGAATTTTACATTAGCACAATGGATCATTTTTTTTTAAAATTGCTACGTGTATTTTCTTCGGAAATATTCATAAATTCCAATTTTGACATTGAGGTAGAAAAGCTTTTGCTGGATAACTATATATTGGATAGACTCTTCACTGATCTGCTAGAAAGGGATAATCAAGTCAAAGTAATTATAGACTATTTGCTTGAAATTTATCTGCAAGATGAGTTGAATCCTCTTCGCTTGAAGAAGGTTTATTTGCCAGACTATTTGAACCTTTATTTAGCTGAGGAATTTTATGAACTAGAGGAAAATTTTCAACAAACTAATTTAAATAAACTCCTAGATGTTTTGGATTCGCTAAAGAACAAATATGATCATAGTCAGATGCTAAAAGAGTTTAGAGAGGCTATTGAAGCTCTAGAAGTTTTTTTTATGGATGAGGAGCAGTTCGAAAAAAAAGTAGGAAGGTCAGATAGTCTGTATAAAGAATTTGTTGATAAAGTTTTCCCAGCAGTCGAAGTAGGAGGGTGGTATGATTTGGATGAAATATTTAAAAAAGAGAATAAAGCTGAGCAGGTGTACAGTATGAGTTTTGTCAAGGATAAAAAGCAACGTGATATCATTCAAAAATCTCTCATTCAACTTTATGAAAAATTTTTTACACGTAAATGGTCTGCCGAACTTATTCATGGTGTACTTAAAGTCATGCTTATTGCGTACTTAAATCGCTTGCGTGAAGATTTTAAACGCGAGAATGGAACACTTTTCATTTTTGAATTCAATCATCTCATAGCTCACTTGTTAAAGAAGTATTCTGTTCCATTTATTTACGAATATATCGGAACAAAACTAGAGCATTTATTTATAGATGAATTTCAAGATACAAGTTATCTTCAATATAAAAACTTTTTTCCTCTTGTTGAGGAACTTCTTTCTCGTGGAGGTAGAGTAATAGTAGTTGGCGACATCAAGCAAAGTATTTATCGTTGGCGAAATGGGAATTTTGCAATCATGAGAGACTTTCCAAATCTTCAAAAAAACAAATTGTTTAGCAAAATTTTAAATGAAAGTGATTTCAACGAGAAGCCTGAATGGGTCCATGATATCAATTATTCTCCGGTCATAGAAACCCTCAAAAAAAATTTTCGTTCTGCCGAAACCATCGTGAAGTTTAATAATTATTTATATAAAAGTATTTCTACTTTATATAATGAAATGATTGATAATCAGCAAGATATTAGTTTGCCTTTGGTTTTTCAAGATGTGGAACAGGAACCTAAAGAAGGGATAGATTCAAAAGGGTGGATACATCTTATTTTTTACGAATCCGAAAGCTCTACGAAGGACAGTAATGATGATCATAATAGAAACAATGAAGAAGAGAAGATATGGCTTAATCTTACCGAACAGGAAATCCTTCGGTTGAGAAGTGAATATGGGTGCTTGCTTGGTGATATAGCTGTGTTGTTGCGAACTAATCAAGAAGTCTATGCACTTAGTCAATATTTGACAAGTGTGGGCCAGCTAAAGGGCATCAGAGTTGAATCACCAGGACTTATCAAGTTGTCTATGTCTCCGCATGTTCGACTTGCCATGGCGAGTTGGGGATTTATTACCCAACCTGACAACACGCTGATCAAGGCTGAAATACTAGTCAATTTTAATAAGCTTTTCAGAGATCATGATGCATACGAATCTTATTTAAATTCGCTTCGACAAATTGAGAGTTCGCCTTCTTTGGTACCTGTAGATCTTCTCGAAGAAATTTTAAATATCCCTATTCATTCCACATCCATTGCATTGATGGGAGGTGATTTTTTGACCTATTTGCGAGAGGAAATTTACCGACTTCAATTGAAAGGGATCCACAACATAAAAGCAATCTGGCGATGGTGGCAAGAAAAAGGTAGAGAAGTGCTTATTCCGTCGACGCCATCCAGAGAAGCTGTGCAAATCATGACCATACATGCTTCCAAAGGTCTTGAATTTCCATTTGTTATTCTTCCCCGTTTTCCATTCACCAATAAAAACAGCGGGGTTGAATCTTGGTATTTATGGAAAGAGAACGATGTAGTGTTTCCGTCACACAGCAATTTTATTAAACCTCAATTAATGCATGATGAATTTCCTACGTGGATGAAAAACCTCTCTCTTTTGTACGAAAAAGAAAAACAAATGAGAGATATAGATTGGCTTACTCTATCGTATGTAGCCACAACTCGAGCAAAATATGGAATGAGCATCTTTATAGAGCAAAAGAAAAAATATTCTACGCTTATTCTTTCGAATGAAAAAAAGCAGAAATCATCCCAGGTCGAGAAACATGATGTAGAAACATGCTTAATTCTGTCGCTGAATGAGATCCTCGAACATCCACCTTATGACCTGTCCATAAAAATGTTGGGCAAAAATGAATACTTTATTGGTGATACACAATTGAATATAAGATTTGACAAAACAAACTTTGATGCTTTTGAGAATTCCCCTGAAGAATCTCCATATCGGTGCGAATTTAACCAAAGTTTATCCTTGTTTATGAAAAAATCCGAAAAAACTAGTGATTTTAATGCTGTCCGGTTCGGGAAACTAATCCACCGCTTGTTGCAACAGGTTTATACTAAGAGCGATGTAGAACGAATCATCACTGCTTTTCTTACTGAAGGGATCATCCGGGAAGAAGATGCGCAGAGACTCCGGACTAAACTTATCGACAATGAAATTTTATTTCCCACATCGGCAGATGCCGTTATTCTTAACGAACGATCTTTAACAAAAGCCGGAAAAATCTATCGTCCCGATCGAATGATTGTCGAGCAAAACAAAGTTCTTATTATGGATTATAAAACAGGTGATAAATCAGATGAAGATAAAAAACAAATGGAAATCTATTCTCAATTGTTGGAACATTTTTTTCCGAATGTTACGTGCGAATTGATTTATTTAAAAGAATTATTTTTATAAAATGAATGATTTTTCACCTTTTTCTACGTTGCCAGAACCTTGGAAAATATGGCTCTCTCAACCTGGGGTTGTAGCTATAATCACCGATACCGATGGCCAAATTTTATATATATCACCATCTTTCGAAAAAATTTTTTCTTTATCTTCAAAAAAATATATAGGAAAAAGAATTCAGGATTTTTTTCATTTACCACTAAGTAGTTGGAACATCGATAAAATCGGCTCTACATGGTTAACCAATCATGCCTGGCTTTGCATTGATAATACATGGTTTTGGGTATATGTTGAGGGTATTAAGCCTGCTTCTTTCCCTTGGGGAAATGTTATCTTGTTTCTGATACACAACCTATCTCCTTATTTGGAGGAAGAGGCTTTTTTTCATTTTTTTAAGATTTTTACAGAGCGTGTTGAAGATGCCATATTTCTCATGAATCGAGATATTATCCTTGCATGTAACGAATCTGCAACGTCTATCTTTAGAACTCCTACTTCTCAGATCATTGGTCGCAGCGTCCTAGATTTATCTCCACCTTTTCAGGCAGATGGAAGTTCTTCCAAAAAACTTGCTTATGAGTATATTCAACGGGCTTTGAATGGTGATATATTTTCTTTTACTTGGATACATTCCTCTGCTGATGGTTCTTATACTTTTCCAACTCGTGTTAACCTGAGTAAGATCGAATTCAACAATCAATCTTATCTTTTTACTATAGTCCACGATTTAAAAAATGAAAATGCATGGATAGAGAAAATAGAAACTCAAAACGAGCTTTTGCAGAAAATAAATCGATATGCTGTTTTGTTCAACCTCCAACCTTATGAAAAAATCCTCGATACCGTAGTAAAGTTTTATGAAGAACTATTTCCTGGTGTTCTTGTTATCATCAATAAATACGATCCAATTAAAAAGACTTTTTTAATTTGGCATTCGAATCTTGCATTGCTACATTTTAAATATTTTCAGCGAATTATTAATAAGAAACTTGAAATATACGAAGTGGTCTTATCTGAAGAAGATTTCCAGCAAATACATGCTGAAAAAATATCTCCTCCTATAACTCTCGAGGAGGCAACTTTTCATCAGATTAAGCCTTGGCAGTCAAAAGCATTAAGTTTACTGAGTGGATATCGAACATTTTTTTCTTGTGTGCTAATTTCTTCAGATCGATTGGATTGGAGTTTATTACTTGGGTTTAAGAAAAACATGACTCTTCCAAATCGGAGGGATCTTGAAACAGCTGTAAACCTTGTTTCATCTGTTATAGCCAACTTCGAAGCTCAAAAGCAAATTAAAGAAGAACATGCCCATCGCCAACTTATACTGGATAATCTACCCGTTTTTGTTGGTATCTACGATTTGACAGATCTTATAGTGGTTTATGCCAATTTTGCGACAAAAGAAATTTTTGGTTACGATCCTCAAGAAGTGATAGGAAAACCAATTTTTTCATTTGTTGCACCAGAAGATTTGCCAAGGGCAAAAGGTATCGTATTAAGCAGATTGCAAGGAAAACATGTTGGAAGATACGAAGCAAGATTTGTTCATAAGAATGGTCATCTAGTATGGGGATCCGTAGATGGAGTATCTATAGTTTACCAGGGAAAACGTTGTATTCTAATTATAATTATGGATGTTACACAAATCAGAGAATTGCAGGAAAAATTACTTTCGATAGAAGTTCGAAGACGAAAAGAGCTTGAGATAGAACTTGAAAAAATAAAAAAAGAGCTCATCCATGCATCTCGTCTTGCAGCAATTGGACAAGTTTCATCTTTCATAGCTCATGAGCTAAAAAATCCTCTTTCAGCTGCAGGTAATGCTTTATTTTTACTGGAGAAAAAAACACATATGTTACCAGAACTCCAAAAATATATTCATATTGCCCGT
>JAOAAK010000035.1 GCA_026418905.1 Bacteroidales bacterium
AGATGTGTATAAGAGACAGGGTTGTGAGTATGTGTAGACCTCATTAGCATTTGAACCTGTACCAACCCCATCTCCAAAATCCCAATACCTTTGAACTATGGCACCTCCAGTACTTGTGGATAAATCATTCAAGTGGTTTGGAAACCCATAACAAGCAGAATCAGCAAAAAAGCTTGCAATAGGTTGGGGATTTACTAAAACAGGTTTAGTAATGGTATCTTTACAATTATTATTATCTATTACAATAAGCCGAACATTATATGTGGTAGGTACATTAATGACAGGATATATATATGTTGGATTCTGTACGTTGGCTGTACCCACACCATCGCCGAAATTCCAAAGCCAACTTGAGATAGGGCCTCCTGCCCACGAAGTATCAACAAAGAAGGTAGTATCTCGATTACAAGCAACATTAGCAAAGAAACCAGCTCGTGGTTTAGGATTCAGTTTGATTGTTTTTTGTATGGTGTCGCGACAATTGTGATTGTCACGAACAATTAATGTTACTTGATAAACTGTATCACCCGGATAAGGGTAAACATGGACAGGGTTTTTTATCGTGCTGGTTGTATTGTCGCCAAAGTTCCAATTCCACCCCACAATAGATGCAATAGGATTAAAGCTTTGATCTACAAAATTAACAGGCTGCTTCTGACATGCCAGCGCTGCAGTAAAATTGGCTGTTGGTAAAGTATAAACCTGGACTGCTTTCTTCAATGTATCAACGCAGTTCAAGTCATTTTTCGCTATAAGAGTAATAATATAAGTACTATCATTTGAATAAAAATGTGGTGAGGGATGTTGAATGGAATCGACAGTTCCATCTCCGAAATCCCACCACCAACTTATGATAGGACTTCCCTGAGTAGGAGTAGAGAAATTCAAAATATCCACTGTATCACCAAAGCATACATTATTCGCCAAGAAATTAAGCTTAGGTAAACTATCTACCCTTACTAATCGCGTAATCTGATGATGACATCCATTAGTATCCCTCACTGTTAGCGTAGTATTAAAGACACCTGGACGTGTAAAAACGTGCTGTGGATTCTGGACTGACGCTGTATTGCCATCTCCAAAATTCCAGTTCCAGTTTATAATAGGGGCTGGCATGGGAGTAGATTGATCGAAAAAAGGCGTAGGATTTTTAAAACATACGGTGTCATACCTGAAAAATGCAACAGGTGGAACATAAACTTGAATATTTTTATAGGCAGTGTCTTTGCATCCTCTCGAAGTAGTAACTATCAATTGAATAGTGTAGGTGCCTATATCATTATAAACGTGTACAGGAGATTGGGCAAACGTATCACGCGTGTCACCAAAATTCCAATACCAAGAAGTAATGTTTCCGTTAATATTAGGTGATGCAATGGTACTACTATCATAAAAGTTGACGCCATAACCCATACAACCAGCTGAAAAGCCAAAATTTGCAACGGGTAAAGCATATACTCTAACTTGTTTAGTTTTAGTACTTCGGCAATTGTTCGAATCTACAACAGTAAAATTCACATTGTACAAACCTGTTGAATTATATACATGAGATGATGTATAAGCTGAATCAACTGTACCATCTCCATAATTCCATATCCATAAAGATAAATTAGCATCGGTTGGCTGGCTGTTATTGATAGGTTTCAAAGTATCAAATAAACACACATTATTAACTTTAAATGAATCAATGGGTAATCGCCACACTCTTACAGATTTAAAAATGGTGTCCTTACAACCTACTTGATTGGTAGTGATTAGTCGAACATTATATGTACCAGGATTGCTATATCTTTTTTTGGGGTTGGTTTGAGTTGACGTAGTAGCATCTCCAAAATTCCAAAGGTACGAAGATAGAGGTGTTCCTCCGTTGGTTACAGATAAATTAGTAAATCTTGTAGTATCTCTAAAGCAAACAGTATCGGCTCTAAAATTTGCTGAGGGGTTAATATGAACTGTCAATACTTTTTGGATAGTATCCTTACAGCCATAAATATTAGTGACAATGAGCCTATTTGTATAATTTCCAGGAGGTGAATAAAAATGTGTAGGATTAGCAAGATTGCTTACGGGGGATCCATCACCAAAATCCCATTCGTAACTTAAAACTGTATTCCAAAACCACCAACCGGATCCTGTACATGGAGTATTGCAAGCATAAGACCCTGTAGGATATGATGCCCAACAAAAATTACTACATCCAATACCGCAACAATATGAGCATGAATTAGTAAAATAATGATGTTGTAGTCCACATGGAGATCTGCTTTGATTCGTATAATTCACCATTAAACTTTCACAAGCAAGTGTGTTAGTAAAATTAGCAGTGGGTTTTGGATAGACTAAAACACTTTTATAATTTGATGTTCTGTAACAGCCTTTGCTATCAGTAACGCGAAGAGTTACTCTATACTCACCATGTGTAGGAAAAAGATGTTGAGGATTTTGCTGTGTACTAAAAGTACCATCATCGAAATTCCAATACCAAGACACCAAAGGATGATTGTCTAAACTTCTTGTTGATTGATCTGTAAAAGGAATGTATTCATATTGACATTTATTGGTATAAGTAAAGTTGGGATTAGGAAGGCGCCAAACATACACGGGCTTGGTAATAGACTTGGTACAACCATTGTTGGCAGTAACAGTTAAAGTAGCTGATTGATTACCACCAGCAGTATATGTTGTTGTCACATTGGGTCCTGAGGCCGTTGATGGTGAAGCAGAAGAGAACGTCCATTGATAAGATACTATGTTTATAATGGTATCCCTAGAAGTACTAGATAGATGGGTAAGCTGTTGCCCCTGACAAGCCGTATCAGAAACAAAATTTGGGAACATGTCTCCAATGACAATAGTTCGTTGAAAAACAGTCGAATCACATCCCAGAGGTGAGGGATTATAAGCTGTTAATCTAACAACATAAGTACCTGGAGTTGTATAAGTATGAGTAACTACTTGTTGGGGACTATTACTATTATTCACCAAAGTAAATGGTATTACCGTACCATCTCCAAAATTCCACTTATATCTGGAATTGGGATTACTAGCACACACATTCCTAGAAGAGTAATTGTAAAAGGTAATGGGTTGATTGATACAAGTAGGGGTAGTATGGGTGAAAAAAGCCTGAGGAGGAATATTGACATCAACACAACAATAAGTAGCAATAGACGTATTGCATGCATTGGTGGCTCGCAAAGTTATAGTATGTTGAGACGGAGGAGCCCCACAATTTCCACTTGTGTACGTATGTTGATACGATCCTCCCGGAGATGTACCAAGAGGTAAATTTGTTTGTTGACCATCTCCCCACAAAATAGTTACAGATGTAGTAGCTGGATTGTATGTAGAATTGTTGCCAATGCTTAATGTCAAAGGAGCACACCCCTGGTTACTTCCTGGTGTAGGCGGAGTGATACCTGCGACAGGGGTTTGATCCACCACAAGAGTAACAGTCCAAGTACTCGTACAACCATTTAGACCCGTAGCAGTTACTTGAATGTTGTAGTTGTTCATACCAGTGTAAACATGAGTAAGAGAAGTAAATGAAACAACTGTTGTATCTTTCCCATCTCCCCATTGAATGTAATAGCTTGCAACATCAGAAGCCCCAGGGGAGATGTTTTGAAAAATTAAAGTATCTTTAGCAATCACACCATAAGCACAATGTTTCCAGTTACGTGAATCGAAAAAATCAATATTGGGTCTTTGCTTGACAGTTACAACTTGATAAGATGTATCTTTACAATCCTTATTGTCGGTGATAATCAAGCGAACGTTGTAGTTTTGAGTTCCAGAGCCGAATGAATTATATGCATGAGATGGATTCTGAGCATTTGATGTAGGGCTGCCATCACCAAAATCCCACTGATATGTTAGACCATTTCCAACGGAAGAATTCAAAAAATTCACAGTGACAGGTGAACATGCATTATTAGGTGAAAACGTAAATTGAGCATCTGGAATCGGGTTAACAGTTACATTTTTGGATTCATATTTCCAACAATTATCTGGTAAGATTTTTATTCCAATCGTCACATTATATGTACCAGAAGTTAAGTAGGTGTAAGACGGAGAACCCACTGTAGCAGGTTTTCCTTTTAAAATGGGTGAACCATCCCCAAAATTCCAAGATAATGAATCGATTTGTTTAGGGGATTGAACTGTTGAAGTGTTGGTAAATTGAACTGTTAATGTTTTACAAATTTGATTCCATGTAAAACCCGGATTACCTGGACACTGGGCATATAAAGATAAAGAAACTAGATATGGAAATAACATTATTAATAATAATTTTTTCATTATGTACATTTTTACAAATTTACTTAACATATGATCAATCTCAAATATAAAAGTTTATCCTAATTAATAAAAATAGGTTAACATTTGGTTAACAATGTAAGTTAGTTCTTTTTAAAACATGCATAAAATCTATAAAAATTAACATGATCAATTATTATTTTACTGATTTGACCGATTTTGAAATGAAAGGGAGATGATGATTCTATCACCATATCAAAGTCAATCTCTGGAGCATCATAACAAGTTCTTCCTACGATGAGTCTTTCAGTCTTGTCAAAACTCTCAATTATGGCAGCTACCGTTTGACCAATAAACTTACTATTGCTTTTAATTAAGAATTCATCCAAAAATTGAGTTAACAAATTGTAGCGCCGCTTGATGGTTGAAGATGAAGGAGTATGAATTATATTAATTTTTTTATATATGGGTGATTTTTCCTCTAAGGAAAAAGGAAAAACCGCTACTCTTTCTAGTTGATATTTTTCAATAAATTTTACAAGCTGATCAAATTCCTTTGTCCTTTCCTGAGGAAAACCTACCATTACTGTTCCTCGGATAACAGCTTCTGGAATGCGTTCTCTAATATGACCAAAAAGTTTCTCCAGTTGTAAACGAGTAGTATTTCGTTGCATAGCCATTAAAACACGGTCTTCACTATGTTGAAATGGAATATCAAAATATTTTACAATTTTTTGATTCGTAGCTATTTCTTCAATTAAACTCTTTGTTATTCCTGAAGGATAAAGATACATCAATCTTATCCATTCAATACCTTCTATTTCAGAAATAGATCGAAGCAGCTCTATGAGCATTGATTTAGCTTCTAAGTCGTAACCATAGGACACCGTATCCTGTGATACAACAATAATTTCTTTCACACCTTTCTGTGCAAGTTGCTTTGCCTCTCGCACGAGCATCTCCAAAGGAAAACTTTTAAGTTTTCCTCTAATGGCTGGAATTGTACAAAAACTACATGATCTGTTACATCCTTCACTAATCTTAAGGTAAGCATAAAAAGAAGGTGTGCTTAACATTCGATCCGTTACATCATTAAAACGATAATGAGTTTGTGAAGTTATATCAGCAAGTAATGCATCATATTCTTCCACTCCATATACAGCATCAACTTCTGGAAAATGTTGCAATATTTCATCTTTGTACAGTTGACTCATGCAACCAACAGCTGCAATAAATGCTCCAGGATTACGATGCCTAATCTCAAGAATAGTTTCAATTGATTCCTGCCTAGCCGATTGAATAAAACCGCATGTATTAATTATGAAAACATCAGCTTGTTTTTTTTCATGAGCTACTTTAAAATTCTCCTTTTCTAATAAATAAGCAAGTTTTTCACTGTCCACCAGATTTTTGGGACATCCCATGGTAACAATACTTATCGAAAGATTTTTCTTTCTTCGTTGTTCAGACATTTTTTAGAAGTGCTTTTACGAAACTATTAGCATCGAAAACCTGAAGATCATCAATTTTTTCTCCAACTCCAATGAATTTGACAGGTAATTTATATTCATGAGATACTCCAATAACGACTCCTCCTTTAGCTGTACCGTCAAGCTTAGTAAGTACCAAACCAGTTACTTTCGTAATTTCTGTGAATTGTTTGGCCTGTTCGAAAGCATTTTGACCTGTAGTAGCATCCAATACAAGCAAAACCTCATGAGGAGCATCTTCGATAATTTTCGTCATAACTCTTCGAATTTTAGCAAGTTCATTCATCAGGTTAATTTTGTTATGCAATCTTCCAGCTGTGTCTATGATCACTACGTCGTAATTTCTAGCTTTAGCTATGCTTAAAGTTTCATAAGCTACAGCAGCTGGATCGGCACCCATGCCTTTTTCATGCAAATCTACACCTGCCCGCTGAGCCCAAATCCTTAGCTGGTCAACAGCAGCAGCACGAAAAGTATCAGCTGCCCCTAACATCACTTTTTTCCCTGCCCGATTTAACTGAGCTGCCATTTTCCCAATAGTTGTCGTTTTACCTACGCCATTTACCCCTACTATCATGTATACAAAAGGTTTTTTACTCTCATCAGTAACATCAACAATGTTGTTATTTTGCTGTAAAATATTGATAATTACCCCCTCAAGAATTGAGATCAATTCTTGTTCACTATTGTATCTTTGTTGTTTAACTTGTTTTTCAAATAAATTAAGGATTTCTACTGTCGTTTTAACACCTACGTCAGCTTTGAGTAAGGCTTCTTCAAGCTCATCTAGAAATTCGTCATCAACTTGTCGTTTTCCAGTGATAACTTTCCAAATTTTCTGAAAGGCAGAAGTACGAGTATTTTTCAAACTCTCCTCGAGTTGCTCCTCAGAAGATTTTCTAAAAAAAGAAAATAAACTCATATAAAATGTTTGCGTGCAAAGTTATGAAAGAGAGTAATTAAAAAGAGTATATTTTTTCAAAGCAGTTCCCTACTCCGTCGCATACTCTTATTTTAAGAGTTTTACTCTCAAGATTCCAATTCTCCATTTCCAAACAAAAAGTATCGCTTTTCTTATCGTATTCAAGCAATTTCCACGAATCATTTACATAAATATCATACGTAGAAATCATTTTTGATACGTCTTTTATGATCCAACATATCTTCCTCGCTTTTGTCTTTTCTGAATGATGAAACAATGGCTCTTTGATTAATTTTGGTGGAATCGTATCTGTAATTAAGTGATATTTTCCTAACTTATCTATTATAAAATACAAGGAATCATTCTTTGCTATTAATGGCTTTATGATATCGAGTGTATCATTTTTCTCATTCGTTATTACGAGCAATTCTTTGCCATTTGGATTAATAGGGAAAAAAATAAGAGTACAAGGTTTTAATAACGGTAAATAAAAAAATCCCACTTCACAAGATTTCTTGTTTATTTCTTTGAACCACAATTGATTTTTTTCTACCCATCCTGGCAAAGCTCCTGAGGGAATAATAAAAGAGATATTTAAGGAACGAAAACAAATTTCATCTTTTCTCGATATAAAATTTTTTGAAGATAAATTTTCATCCACTGACGCAGTAATAATAGCTTTCCATGATGTTTCGTTTTTATTATGATCATAAGTCTCGATAGATATTTCGAATCTAGATAAGGGATTTAATTGCAAAGTGCGTTCTAGCATAAAAACATGTGGAGTTTTTATTTCTTTCAATAGAGGATGAGCTAAATTTATTCTACGCTTAGTAATTTGAGCAATAGGATCATACATTACATGGACGTAATTCTTTTCATCGATCGATAAGCAATTAAATTCCATTTGAAAATACAAAGTATCATTTATTTTAACTCTCCAACCATAGATAGGTAACGTAGGTCCTTGATAGAACTGATAATCGTAAGCTTCTAATCCAATCATATATTCACCAAATGGCAAGCTAATTTTGGCATAATTAGATGTGTTTGAAACCGATATGGGCCGAAGTGGATAAATTGGTAAACCTTTCCACATGGGATAAAAATTGATGCTTTTGATAACAGGTGGTATTTCGTCCTTGATTCTAAGTAACGAACTAGGATGCACTAGGATGTTATTCCTGTCCCTTAATTCAAAGTGAAGGTGTTCGCCAAAACTATAACCGGTGTTGCCAGCTATACCTAAAATCTGTCCTTTTTTAACAGGATAGATCCCGGAATCCAAATCTATGATAACATCGTATTGTTGTTTTTGATACTGATAAGAACGAACGACGCTATCAAGTAACGGTGTAAATTTATCTAAGTGAGCATACAATGATGTAAGACCGTCTGAATGTTTTACTTCAACTACTTTTCCATACGAAGATGACAGACATCGAATCCTAGAAACATAACCATTTGCGATTGATCTTATTTGCTTATTTTTTAGATTTCCCGTCCTAAAATCCCAACCAAAGTGATAATGGGTTTTGCGATATTCACCAAATCCGCTGACAATCGTACATTCACTGCTATGAATGGGTAATAAATATTGCGAATTAATAGATATGAAAAAAAAGAAAAGAAAGCAAGTTAGATAAAATTTCAATTCACTTTTTGTTTTTCTTCATCCCAGCAAAAAACTTTTATTAGTGCAAAAGCATCTTTTAGACCAAGTTCAAATGCTCTTCTCCAATCTTCACAGGCACCTTTTGAATCACCCAATTCACCCCGTGCAATTCCTCTCAAATCATATACTTCAGCAAAATTAGGTTGAATTTCTAAAGCTTTATTATAGTCGTTGATTGCCCCTTCGTAATCTTTGAGAAAATACTTACATAACCCGCGATAAGCATAAGCTTCAGCATATTCTGGGTATTTTTGGATAAGCTCAGTAAACGCATAAATACTTTTTTGATATTGTTTTTTAACCAAAAGTTGATAAGCCTTTTTCATGAGCTCAGAAGCTTCATCTGTAGGAGCTTTATAAGTTCTGCACTGTGAAAATAAAAAAGCAAACAATAAAATATTTAAAAACCATTTTATTTTGATGAATGACATATTTTTTTCTTTACCCACAAAAATACAACTTTTTGTGATATTTAGATAAAATTAATAAGTTATCATACCAGTTGGAAAAGATATTCTTCTTTTTTCATAGCTTCGAGAGCAATTTCAGTAAACTCCTGTATGGATAAGCCAATTAATTCACATTCCATGATGTTTTCTCTTTTAACACTAGCAGCAAAATGTTTCTCCTTCATTCTTTTTACGACAGAGGAGGGTTTAACACTGCTGATTTTTTTATCAGGGTAAACCAGTGCCGTTGCAAAAATAAGTCCGGTGATTGTTTCTCCTGCAGCAAGTGCATGATCCAACATGGTTTGCCTCGGAGTTACCGAAGAGACTTCATTATGACGAGATATTGCTTCCAACACTTCTTTAGGAACATCATAATTACTCAATAATTCCCGCACCAAAGTTCCGTGTTTATTAGGATCTGCGTGGGTAATTTCTACATCAATATCATGTAGCAAGCCAGCTATCCCCCACATATCCTCGTCCTGCCCTAGTCTTCGTGCAAGAGCACGCATAACAACTTCTGAAGCTAAGCAATGCATAATCATTTTAGGATTTTTAACGTGGGTTTCCAAGATTTGCAAAGCCTGATCCCTTGATATCATATTTTTGTGCAAAGTTAGAAATTATACCCGTTAATTTAAGACAAGCCCAAGTGCTTTTTTTTTAAGATATTTGCATGAAAATAATTCACCATGTTAAAAATATTCGAAAAAATCTTTGGCACTAAAAGCGAACGAGATATTAAATCCATTTTACCCATTGTCAGAAAAATTCACGAAGAACATGAAAAAATTCAAAAATTGTCCAACGACGAACTAAGAAAGCAAACCCTTATCTTCAGGCAAGAGATTAAATCTGCCATCAAAGAAGAAGATGATGAACTGCTATCGTTACGTAACAAGGTCGAGAATGAACCTGACATGCCTGTAGAAGAAAAAGAAAAAATATTCAAACGTATAGAAAAGCTTGAACAAATCATATACGAAAAGACACAAAAGAAACTGGATGAAATTTTACCCAGAGCCTTTGCTGTAGTTAAGGAAACAGCACGTAGATTTAAAGAAAATGAAGTCATTGAGGTGACAGCTACCGATTTTGACAGAGAATTAGCTGTTAAAAAAGGGTACATTACGATTGAAGGCGACAAAGCATACTGGAAAAATTCTTGGAGAGCAGGTGGAAACATCATTACTTGGGATATGGTACATTTTGACGTACAATTAATGGGTGGAATTGTACTTCATCAAGGAAAAATTGCTGAGATGGCAACCGGTGAGGGAAAAACTTTAGTGGCAACTTTGCCGTTATATTTGAATGCACTACCAGGGAAGGGCGTACATCTTGTTACAGTCAACGATTACCTTGCTAAACGTGATGCTGAATGGATGGGACCTATTTATGAATTTCTTCTTCTAACTGTCGATTGCATAGATAAGTACGAACCTCACAGCGAGGAAAGAAAAAAAGCATATCTTTCTGACATAACCTATGGTACCAATAGTGAATTTGGTTTCGACTATTTACGAGATAACATGTCGCGAAGTCTGGATGAAATTGTCCAACGCGGACATAATTACGCCATCGTCGACGAGGTAGACTCCGTCCTCATTGACGATGCTCGCACTCCTCTTATTATTTCGGGGCCAACAGAAAAAAGTAAAGATGAACATGAAAAATACTATCAGCTTAAACCTTATGTTGAGTACTTGATTGAAGCTCAAAAGAAACTGGTAAATAAATGGCTCACGGAGGCTAGAAATATTTTGTCTAAGCCAAATCGAAGTGATGAAGAAGAAAAAGAAGCTGGTATTGCTCTTTTTCGTTGTTATCGAGCATTACCAAAATATAAGCCTTTTATCAAATTTGAAAGTGAACCAGGTGTAAAAGTTTTACGACAAAAAACCGAAAACTACTATTTAGCTGATAACATGAAAAACATGCCTTTCATCGATCAAGAACTTTATTTTGTCATAGATGAAAAAAACAACACGATTGATCTTACAGACAAAGGAATTGAATATTTGACTCAAAAAACAGGAGATCCTCAATTTTTTATCCTTCCAGATTTAGGTGCTCAATTGGCTGAGCTTGAACAAGCAAATCTTAGTAAAGAAGAATATTTAGCCAAAAAACAAGAAATTATTCAAAACTATACACTAAAAGCTGAGCGAATACATACCATGACTACACTTATGAAAGCATATACTCTTTTTGAAAAAGACAACGAATACGTAGTCATGGACGGCAAAATAAAAATCGTGGATGAGCAAACTGGCCGTATCATGGAAGGAAGACGGTATAGCGATGGTATTCATCAGGCTATCGAGGCAAAAGAAAATGTAAAAGTTGAAGGATCAACTCAAACGTACGCTACGATTACTTTACAAAATTACTTTCGTATGTATAAAAAATTGGCTGGCATGACTGGTACGGCCGAAACTGAAGCCACCGAATTTTGGAATATTTATAAATTGGATGTAGTTGTTATTCCAACAAATAAGCCTGTAATTAGAATTGACTATCCTGATTTAATCTATCGAACAAAAAGAGAAAAGTTCAATGCAGTTATCGAGGAAATTGTTAAATTGAGAAATGCTGGAAGACCAGTACTTGTAGGAACTACCTCGGTAGAAACTTCAGAACTCTTAAGTCGCATGCTTACCTTACGAAAAATTCCACACAACGTTCTCAACGCCAAACATCATGCTAAAGAGGCTGAAATTGTTGCAAAAGCCGGTTTAAGTGGAACCGTTACCATTGCTACCAACATGGCTGGTCGTGGTACAGACATTAAGTTAGGCCCTGGAGTCAAAGAAGCTGGTGGACTTGCAATCATAGGTACTGAACGCCATGAAGCGAGGCGTATAGACCGTCAGTTAAGAGGTCGCTCGGGTCGACAAGGAGATCCTGGAACATCACAATTTTACGTATCCCTGGAAGATGACCTTATGCGCCTTTTCGGTTCTGACCGTATTGCCAAAATCATGGATAGATTAGGGTTCAAAGAAGGTGAAGTTATTCAACATTCCATGATTACCAGCGCTATAGAAAGAGCCCAACGCAAGGTGGAAGAAAATAATTTTGGAATTCGCAAACGTCTTCTTGAATACGACGATGTAATGAATGTCCAACGTGAAGTTATTTATTCTAAAAGACGAAATGCTCTTTATGGCGATAAACTTTCCATTGACTTAATCAATATGTTTAAGGATTTGTCCTTTTATGTCACTGAATCAGCCTATGAAAGTCGTAACTTTAATCAATATTACGAAGATGTTATCACTATTTTTGGAATAGAACCACCCTTCGACGAAAAAAACTTTTTCCATCAGTCTTCTTCCGAAATAGCTGAACAAACATTTCAGCTTGCCTATTCAAACTACATAGCAAAATGCAATTTACTTACGCAAAAAACCTACCCTATCATCAAAGACATATATGAACATGCTGCTAAAAGATACGAAAATATTGCTGTTCCCTTCACCAATGGTTTAAAAACATTTACAGCTATTGCTAATTTAGAGAAATCATACCGAACCAAGGGTCGAGAAATCATTTCAAGTATCGAAAGGGGTGTTACACTTGCTATTATTGATGAAGCATGGATGGAACATCTTCGAGAATTAGATGATTTAAAAACAAGTGTGCAAAATGCAGTCTACGAACAAAAAGATCCCTTACTCATTTACAAATTCGAAGCCAGTGAACTTTTTAACCAACTACTAATCAGGATCAATCGTGAAACCATTTCATTCCTATGTCAGGGGAGAATACCTTTACAAGAAGACCAACTCGATCGAGTTGAAGAGCCTCGTAAACATGAAAAGAAAAAGTTAACTACCGGTAGGTCGGATAGAATCCCAGGTGTACCCCAGTATCACGATCCATCTACTCCTAAAACATCTCAAACCGTACATGTCGAGAAAAAAATAGGTCGCAACGATCCATGCTATTGCGGAAGTGGCAAAAAGTATAAGCACTGTCACGGAAAAAATGCCTAAACGAAAAACCCGATTATCTTTTTTTGGTAATTTTCTTTTGCTATTAATCATTTTAGCTTTAATCCTACTATTAGCATACCTAAACAAATATTCTTTTCAGTCACCATCCCAACAAAGAACATACGAAATTCTTGAGTCAATACCTCGTGAATATTCTATCTACGGAATCGATATATCGAGATATCAAAAAAAAATTAATTGGGAAAAATTGTCTCGATTTCGTTATAAACATGTTACTATTTCTTTTATTATGATCAAGGCTACAGAAGGTACCAACTATGTGGATCCTTTTTTTCACGACAATTGGAAAAATTCTAAAAAATATGGCTTCATAACAGGAGCATACCATTATTTCAAACCTCATCAAGATCCTATTATTCAAATGAACAATTTTTTAAAAACAGTTTCTTTCTCGCCAGGAGATTTTATTGTTGTGGACATTGAGGAATACCCCATTTATATTTCTAAAGCCACGTTTCAAAACAATATCATGAAAGCTCTACAGTATGTTGAAGAAAAATTAAAGACTAAGCCTATTCTTTACACCAATGTGTCTTTTTATAGGCAATATTTTATGAATAAAAGATTCGAAAAATATCCGTTATGGATAGCACACTACTATCAACAATCTCCCCCGTCCGATATTCCTTGGGTTTTTTGGCAATTTCATGACAAAATGTCACTTAATGGAATATCTGAAAACGTAGATATGAATATTTTTTGTTGTTCTTATTCTGAATTGAAAAAGTTCTTGATTCAATAGCCTAAGAAAATAAATCCTTTAAACGATCGAAGAAAGAACGATGGGGTGTTGTATTATCCGGTTGAAAGCCAGAAAAGTTTTTCATTTTTTCAACAAGTTCTCTTTCTTCGCGAGATAATTTTTGTGGCACCCATACATTAATAGTAACGATAAGATCACCAGTTCGATAACCATTTACTTCCGGCAACCCTTTTCCTTTTAACCTGAACATTTTACCAGGAATAGTACCGGGTGGGATTTTAATTCGTGCTTTCCCTGTAAGGGTGGGCACTTCAATGGTTGAACCCAGGGTTGCATCAGTGAACGAAATAAAATATTCGAATAAAAGATTTAACCCGTCTCGCTTAAAATGAGGGTGAGGTTCTTCTTCGAAAACGACAATCAAATCACCAGGAATACCTCCGCGAGGAGCTGCATTTCCTTTGCCTGAAAGAGTCATCTGCATACCTTCTTCAACGCCAGCAGGAATTTTAATAGAGATGATCTCTTCGCCATCTTGCAAACCAGTTCCATGACATGAATAACATTTATTTGTAACAATTTTCCCTTCTCCATGACAATTTGGACAAGTAGAAACTGTTTGCATCTGCCCTAAAAATGTACTAGTCACCTGTACGATACGACCAGTTCCTCGACATGTTGGGCAAGTCGTTGGAGAAGAACCAACTTGAGCACCTGTTCCTCCACATGAAGAACAAGGTATCTTTTTTCTAACTTTAATCTTTTTTTCAACACCAGTTGCTATTTCTTCCAGAGTAAGCTTGACTTTGATGCGTAAATTTGTCCCTCGAGATGTTGTTGTTCCCCTTCGTGTCGATTGAGAGAATCCACCGAAGCCACCAAATATATCACCAAAATCTGAGAAAATATCACTAAAATGAGAAAATATGTCTTCTACCGTAAATCCTCCACCACTGAAATGGGAATTTCCCACACCAGCATGACCAAATTGGTCATAACGTTTTCGTTTTTCAGGGTCACTAAGTACTTCATATGCTTCTGCAGCTTCTTTAAACTTTTCTTCAGCCTCTTTATCTCCGGGATTTCTGTCTGGATGATACTTAAGAGCCATCTGGCGATAAGCCTTCTTAATCTCTTCTTGCGTTGCATTCCGTGGTACACCAAGTATTTCGTAATAATCTTTTTTTGCCACAATCTTCCCTCCTTTTAGTTACCAACAATGACTTTGGCAAAACGTATAACTTTACCTTCTAATTTATAGCCCTTCTCAACAACCTCAATGATTTTGCCCTTCATTTCAGGATTTTCAATGGTTGAAATAGCTTCGTGTAAGTCAGTATTAAATTCAACCACTTCATCGATAGGTTCAAGTCCATATTGTTTCAATACATGTAAAAACTTATTATGTATTATCTCATACCCATTTTTAAAAGTCTCTATTTGATTTTCATTGCTATCTTCCATTACTTTTAATCCTCTTTCTAAATCATCTAGGATCGGTAAAAGATTTTTTATAAATTCTATTAGAACAGCCTTTTGCCACTCGTGCTTTTCTTGACGAATGCGTTTTTTATAGTTTTCAAATTCAGCTAAAAGACGAATATATTTATCCTTCCATTCTTCTGCCTCTTTTTGAGCCAATTTAAGAGGTTCTTCTAAAGGTTCATCAGGTGTCGTTTCGTTATCCGAAATTGTTTCAGGTTTGTCCTGTTGTGGTGATGATTCAGATGTAAGGGTGGTTATAACTTGCTCCGCACTACTTGTGAAAGAACCCATCTCTTCCTGATGTTCTTGTTCCTCAGTTGTATTCATTGCTTGTTCTTTCAATGTTTTCAAATTTTGTTTTTTTTCCATATTTTTTACCTCCAGCGCGCAACATACAAAAAATTTGCCATCTTATATTGTATGCAAAAATGTCATAAATCGTATTCCTCCAATTTGAGGTTCCAAACAGATAAAGTATTTATCAATTCATTCCATACCTCAGGTAGTATGGGTATGCCTTCTTTTTCATATAGAATATGTTTTTGGACCTCAGGATCACCGGGAATAAGTACTTGTTTTCCAGCAACAGATTTTGAAGTTCTAAAGGTTTTTATCCATAAATCCATATCCTGTTTAATCTCATCTGCAGGTCGAAATGCATCCATCTTCAGAGCGCCAAAAAAATGGCCTAATCCTTTTCCAGGTAGGTTAGTTCTCAATGGTAAGTATGCGACCTGAGGGGGAACAAAAGGTCCAAAGTTTGCCCCACTTACCACAGATGATAAAATATCAACCATAGCAGCAAGACAGTATCCTTTGTAGCCTGCATGTTCGTAATCACCTCCCAAGGGAAGGATGGCACCCCCTCGTTTCAGAACGGAAGGATCATCCGTAATATTACCATCAGCATCTTGCAACACACCCCAAGGAGCTTTCTGCCCTGTTTTTTCCATGATTTCAAATTTTCCACGTGGAATGGGTGTAGTAGCAAAATCAGCTGTAAATATTCCCTCAGATTTTGATGGAATGCTCATAGCAATAGGATTGGTACCAAGAAGTCTCTCTAATCCAAAAGTTGGAGCCACTAAGGGATTACCATTGGTCATAGCAAAGCCAATCATGTCTTTCTCAGCAGCCATTAATGTATAATAAGCAGCTATTCCAAAATGATTTGAATTTCGAACAGCAACCCAAGCACTTCCGACCTGTTGAGCTTTTTCAATGGCAAATTCCATCGCAAATTTTCCTACTACCATTCCGGGACCATTCCCTCCATCAATAAGTGCTGTTGAGGGAGTTTCAGAAACAACTTGGATCTCAGGATTTAACACCATTCTTTCGTTTTTTACAAGCATCAAATAGTCTTTTACGCGTATGATACCATGCGATGGAATTCCTCGAAGTTCTGCAAGAACAAGTGCATCAGCAATGATTTCAGCATTCTTCTCTAGAGCACCAGCATGAATAAAAATTTTTTTTATGATCTTCTTTAATTTTCCAGCTTCTATTCTCATTTTTTTATGTCAAAATTACTTTTTTATCTAAAAATGCACGTTCTCTTAAAGCTTTTAAAATATTTTATATGTTTGTAAAAAATGCTTGTCATTGGAATTGCTGGTGGAAGCGGTTCAGGAAAAACAACCGTCGTTCGAGCAATTATCGAAAAATTGAAAAATGCCGACATTAGTGTTCTGCCGCAGGATGCTTACTACAAAGACTTGACACACATTCCTCTAGAGGAAAGAAAAAAAGTAAACTTCGATCACCCTGATTCCATTGAATTTTCTCTTTTGTGCAAGCACATTTCACAACTGAAAAACAATCAACCCATCCAGCTGCCAAAGTACGATTATATTACCTGTACTCGTTCGCACGAAACCATTCCTGTTTTACCATCTAAAATTCTTATTATTGAAGGAATATTAATTTTTACTCACGAGGAATTAAGAAATCAAATAGACATTAAGGTTTACGTAGATGCAAATCCAGACGACCGATTGATTCGAATCATTCGTCGCGATACTATTGAGCGTGGAAGAACTTATCAACAAGCTCTTGAACACTACGAAAAATTTGTCAAACCCATGCATGAAGTCTTTATAGAACCTACCAAGCGTTTTGCCGACATCATCATTCCACAAGGTGGAGCTAATCAAATTGCCATCGATATCCTTACCCAATTTGTTAAACAAAAATTATTGTTCGATATAAATTAAACATTTCAATCAAAAATTTTTCAAGGACTTATTTTGTTTCTCCACGAAAAAATTTATTTCCAAACAAAAATCCTTTGTTACATGTTAGCAATCGACATGAGATTAAAAAACTAAAAAAATTCAACCATCAACCACTTTTATGAGTCAAAAAACTACACTTTTGATTTTTTAATTGCAAATTAACATGCTTTGGAATTAACTCTAAAATACTCGTTTCTTCTTAAACTGTGAACCAAAATTTTATGAAAATAAAACCACTCTTGCCCCTCATTCCTAACGAACGGGGTAAACTACATAATCATCCATATAATCCAATTGAACTGTATCACCTTTTTGTATTTCTCCAGCTAAAATCTTTTGAGCAAGAATATTTACAAGTTTTTGTTGTACGATACGCCTGATGGGTCTAGCTCCAAACTGTGGATCGTAACCTTCTTCGGCAATAGCTTCGACTAAATCATCAGTATAGGAAATTTCAATGTCTTGTTTCTTTAGTAATCTCTCAAGATATGCTAATTGTAAACGAACAATACTTTTAATTTCTTTCTTACTAAGTGGTTTGAACATAATTATTTCATCTACTCTATTTAGAAATTCTGGACGAAAGGTAGTTTTTATAACATGCATCACAGCATCACGTGCTTTTGCAAAAGTCTGTTCTTCCATACCGGGAATCATCTGATCGTAAATTTCTCGAATTATATCAGAGGCTATGTTACTTGTCATGATAATGATGGTGTTACGGAAATTTGCTACTCGTCCTTTGTTATCGGTTAGACGACCATCTTCCAAAACCTGAAGTAAAATATTGAATACGTCAGGATGGGCTTTTTCTATTTCATCTAAAAGTATGACACTGTATGGTTTTCGACGTACGGCTTCAGTGAGCTGCCCACTTTCTTCATATCCAACATAGCCTGGAGGAGCACCAATAAGTCGAGACACACTATGTTGTTCTTGATATTCACTCATGTCAATCCGGATCATATTGTTTTCATCATTAAAGAGAAACTCAGCAAGGGTTTTGGCTAGCTCAGTTTTTCCAACACCGGTTGTACCAACGAATATAAAGGAACCAATAGGTCTTTTTTCATCGCTTAGTCCACTACGACTACGCCGAATAGCATGAGCTACAGCACTAATCGCTTCATGCTGCCCAACTACACGTTTATGCAATTCTTCCTCCAGACGAAGTAACTTTTCTCGTTCGCTTTCTAAAATCTTATTAACTGGTATACCAGTCCACTTAGAAACAACTTCAGCTATTTGTTCAGCATCTACTTCTTCATTGATGAGAGCATGATCTTTCTGAACCTTAAGAAGTTCAGCTTCAAATTCTCTAATTTTTTGCTCAGCTTGAGGAATTCGGCCATAACGAATTTCGGCCACCAGGCCGTAATCACCATTTCGTTCAGCTTGCTCAGCCTGGAACCTCAAATCTTCAATTTGCTTTTTTAACTGCTGGATCTGATGAATATATTCTTTTTCTTGCTTCCACTGAGCCATGAAACGATTACGTTCTTCTTGCAGTGTCGAAATTTCAGAATTTAACTGAGACAATTTTACTTGATCGTTTTCACGTTTGATGGCTTCTCGTTCAATTTCAAGTTGTCGAATTCTTCTTTCAAGTTCATCTAATTCTTCAGGAACAGAATTCATTTCTAATTTAAGTTTACTGGCAGCTTCGTCGATAAGGTCAATAGCCTTATCAGGTAAATAACGATCTGTAATGTAGCGGTGGGACAATTGAACAGCAGCTATGATAGCCTCGTCTTTGATTCTTACCTGATGATGATTTTCATATCTTTCTTTTAGTCCTCGAAGAATGCTAATCGAATCTTGTACGGATGGTTCATCGATCATAACAATCTGAAAGCGACGTTCTAAAGCCTTGTCCTTTTCAAAATACTTTTGATATTCTTTAAGTGTAGTAGCACCTATGGCTCTCAGTTCGCCACGCGCCAATGCTGGCTTAAGGATATTGGCAGCATCCATGGCTCCCTGCGTGGCTCCAGCACCAACGAGAGTGTGTATTTCGTCTATAAAAAGAATAATTTTTCCGTCCGACTCGACTACTTCTTTAATAACGCTTTTGAGTCGTTCTTCAAATTCGCCCTGATATTTAGCACCAGCAATAAGAGCTCCCATGTCTAACGAGTAAATAATTTTATCTTGAAGGTTTTCAGGGATGTCGCCTCGAATAATGCGGTGAGCAAGTCCTTCTACAATGGCTGTTTTACCTACTCCAGGCTCGCCAATAAGAATAGGATTGTTTTTGGTTCGACGAGAGAGTATTTGCAAAACTCGGCGAATTTCTTCGTCACGCCCAATGACAGGATCAAGCTTGCCTTTGTACGCAAGATCATTGAGATTGCGAGCATATTTTTCAAGAGCATGATATGTATTCTCCGCACTCTGAGTAATTACACGAGATCCTTTCCTCAAGTCTTTGATAGCAGCCAAAAGACCTTTTTCTGTTACGCCAGCAGTTTTCAAAATACGTTCTGCTGCATCGCCACTTTCAAGTAAACCCAGGAAGAGACACTCTACACCCACAAACTCGTCTCCGAGTTCTTTTTGTTTAATCATAGCGGTTTGTAGAGTTTTAAGTCCAGAACGCCCCAAGTATTGATCACCGCCTTCCACACGAGGTATAGTGCTCAACTCTCGTTCAACTTGTTTCTTAATCAAATTTGGTTGAATGCTCATTTTTTTCAATAACCAAGGAACAACTTGTTCATCTTGGGTTAATAAAGCATTCAGAAGGTGAATTCCCTCGATTGCCTGATGTTTCATTTCTAATGCATTCTGATATGCAGTTTGAATGATTTCTTGTGCTTTAATGGTGAACTTATCTAAGTTCATAACTTTACTTTTTCCTCCCCGATCAACCCTACAAATAAGTCACCAACATAGAAAAGACAGACAATTTGGCATGTTTAACACATGCCAACTGACAAATTTATTCAATTCAAAATTATCAAATTTACATTTTAACTATCATGACAAGAATTAAAAAAACCTTGATTGAGATTTAAATGGATTTGGATTTAGGTATTTCAAGGTAAATTCAAAAGACCCTGTTGGTTGACCTTTTGTTGCTAAATTTGAAAGAACCACATCATAAGATAAACCTAGAGAAAAAGAACCTGTTTCCAATTCAAACATAGGTATTATACTTTCTTTTAATCGGTATCCAACCCCAAAATTAAGGGCTGCGCCTTTTGAGTAATTCGAAAATTTGGATTGTTCATTCAAAATATATCTTATCCGACCTACCATCACCCATTCCATAGCACCAGCCTGATACTGGAATAATAAGCCTGGCATTAATCCTGCATTTGTTCCCCGTAAACCAATCAAACCTAACCCATGAAAAACCCATCTTATAGATAAATGATCTGTGTTCCCACTTAAAAAATGATATCGTTGCCTCAAAGCATGATACATGGCTACTCCCATATCCAACATTTTGCTCCCTTCGTTTAAATTTGAAGCCACCATCATTCGTTCATCATTCCCCCACCTATAAGACAAACCAGCTCCTACATCTCCTAGCCATATTCTATTGTTTTCTATGGTTTCTCCACTTGGTAGACTTCCATTGAACACTTTTCCGTCGAACTGAGAATCAAACAGTACTCTATCCATATCTAAATTATACTCCATGGCACCACCACCTAAACCACCAGATAAATATCCTTCTTCTCCTACTTTGACATGATATGAAATTCCCACATTCACTACAAGCTTACTAAAATTAACAACACCTGCTTCATCTCTCGATATCAACAAACCCAAACCCCCAAATCCTTCTTTCTCCTTTCCCCACGGCATATCAAACATAGCCGTCATAGTCCGATAACCTTTTCCCATCAAAGTATTCCACTGTGTTCTATATCCCATAATCAATCGATAATTGCCACCAAATTTTCCCGCCTCAGAATAATTAACCCACATAGGTATTTCCCACCATCGACTTGTATGTATATCCTGCCCTTGTAGGAGCCCACTCAATCCTAGAAGCATTCCATTAATAAACACCATATGGATTAAACTTACCTTTACATTAACTCTTTTCATATGTATTCCTCCTATTTTATCTAATTAATGCTACATCGCCTGTCTTCTTAAAACGTTTCCCATTCTTAAACTTTACATTTACCACATAAGCATAAATACCAGACTCCTGTTCAACATTACGATACGTACCATCCCATCCTTTGTCTATCTCATGACTCTCAAAGACTTTATTGCCCCACCTGTTGTACACTTCAAATACAATTTCCTCAACACCTTTGCCACGAACCAACAAAATATCATTGACACCATCTCCGTTAGGACTAAATCCAGTCGGCATTTCCACAAAATACTCACACCCCGTGGAATCGTTTTTCACTTCCACACTATCTACACTGGTACAACCGTGGCCATCAATCACAGTCAATACATACGTACCCTCTCTAAGATTTGTTAACAACGAATCATGACTACCATTGCTCCAATGATATGTTATTGGAAGTTCTCCCGACGTTAATCTGACATTTATCTTACCATTGCCCTCATCGCATACTTCATCTCTTACTTCGAAGTCAACAACAGGTTTGCCATATATATCCACATTTATGGTCAACACCGTATCACATCCAGGATGTGTTGATATGGTTACCACATACGTACCCGAATAACTCACTTGAGCACTGCTTATCATGACAGCTGAATCTCCCCATGAAAAACCATTCGGACCGGCCCAAACATAAGTATTTCCACCACTTGCATTAATGATGAGCGAATCACCGCTGCAAATAGGGGCATTTGAAAAAACTGTTCCCAATGGTTTTTCGTAAACAGTTACCTTCACCTGAGTCGTATCCGTACAATTATGTAAAGTGCTACCAGTTACCGTATAGGTGGTCGTCACCGAAGGAAAAATTTGATGTGTTTGTCCAGATCCTAAACCCTGATCCCACATGTATGTATCAGCTCCACTAGCACTCAACACCACCAACTGACCCTCGCAAACAGTGTCCGGGGTAGCTGTAGCTGTAACAACCGGTAAGTCATTTACTGTAATGACACCCATCGTATCTGTTCCACATCCAATAATCGATATAGTGTAATGAAAAATTCCTGCATTTGAAGGAATTCCACTTATCATCAACGTATCGTTTTCGTAAACCCAATTAACACCTGCTGGAAGACCACCTACCGTGACATCAACCGACCCATAGATATAATATAAAATATTCACCATAGAATGATTTTTGCAAACTTCTTGATGAACAGTTCCTGAATCAGACACCAAAACAACGTTACTACATGGATATAAACATAATTTACTTAAATAACCATCATCACCTCCTCCCTCATGAATTTGTTGATACGCACCAGTAGTGATGTCAAAATCAGTAGAATACGTAAACCCAGCTAAATACACACAACCATTGCTGTCAATCGCCATTCCCTGAACATTATCACTATTAGTTCCACCAAAATATGTAGAATATAATAAAACTGTGCCCGAAGAATTTAGTTTCGTCACAAATACTTCATGTGCTCCTTGCAAATTCATTTGATATGCACCATTGGTCACAGGATAATTCGCAGATGTTGTATAACCAACCACATAGGCATTGCCATCGTGATCAATAGCAATGTCGGCACTTAGATCGTTGTTGCTTCCACCTATATAAGTTGAATATACCAGTCCACTTCCAGTGGTATTAAATTTAGTTACAAAAATATCCCATCCACCCTGGTGGGTGGTTTGATAAGCACCCATGGTTGTGTCAAAATCTATTGAATTGGTTGTTCCACACACATAAACATATCCAAGACTATCAATAGCCAGATGTGTACCATAAAAACTACCATCCCAAATATTACCAAATATCCCACTCCATTCATTGCCGCTTCCTCCCAAGTAGGTCGAATAGACTAACCCAGTTCCATCTGGGTTGAGTTTAGTCAGAAAAGCATCCCAATTCCCACCCGGCGTGGTTTGGTAAGCCCCTAAAGTTGTATCAAAATTAGTAGAACTCGTAAAACCTGTAACATACACATAACCACTATCATCAACAGCTATATCCAACCCCATCTCCTCTCCATTCCCACCTAAATACGTTGAAAATACAAGATCTGTCCCTGCAGTATTTAATTTTGTTACAAATACATCATATGCCCATGTACCTCCCTCGTGAGATGTTTGGTATGCTCCAGGTGTTATTGGAAAATTACTGGAAGCAGCTGGTCCTGTTGCATAGACATATCCACTATCATCCACAGCTATAGCCAACACATCATCAGCACTAGAACCTCCCAAGTAAGTTGAAAATATCAAAGAATCTCCTGCTGGATTTAACTTGGTTACAAAACCATCATACGCACCTCTATTCCAAGGTTGAAAAGCTCCAGATGATACTGGATAGTTTG